>JAGOCN010000431.1 GCA_017998735.1 Giesbergeria sp. | reverse complement strand
CATGCGCCATGGCCGCCGCTGCTGCTCCTTCTGCCCTGCAGCAGACCGGGCGGGCACCGGGCCAGCGTGCCTTTTCATGGCGCCGCCATTGCCCTGACAGCGCCCCAGAACGCCATGAGACACCACGCCCTTTTCGACAAGATCGACCTGCACCTGATCCGCGTGCTGCACACCGTGCTGACCGAGCGCAGCGTCTCGCGCGCGGCGGTGCGGCTGGGCATGCACCAGCCGGCGGTCTCCAGCGCGCTCAAGCGTTTGCGCACGCTGGCGGGCGACCCGCTGCTGGTGCGCTCGGGCGCGGCCATGCAGCCCACCGACGCGGCGCTGCGCATGGTGGAGCCGGCCGGCGCCATCCTGCGCGCTGCGGAAGCGCTGTTTTCCGATGCGCGCGGCTTCGATCCGCGCAGCGCCACGCGCACCTTCCGCGTGGCCGCCAGCGACTACCTGGACCCGCGCTTTCTGCCGCGCCTGGTGGCCTACCTCAAGCACGAAGCGCCGCTGTGCCCGATCGAGGTGCTGGCGCTCACCGCCGACGCGCACTACCACGCGCACCTGGAGCAGGGCGAGGCGGACGTGGTGATTGGCAACTGGCCGCAGCTGCCCAGCGACCTGCACCTGGGGCGCCTGTTTGCCGACGAGGTGGTGTGCCTGGTCGGCCAGGACCACCCGGCGGCGCGCCGCGGCTGGAGCCAGGCCGAATGGCTGGCGGCCGAACACATTGCGCCCATGCCCACGCACCCGGGCGCGCGCGGCGTGATCGATGCGCACCTCGACAGCCTGGGCTTGGTGCGCCGCATCACCGCGCGCTGCGCGCATTTCAGCGTCATTGCGGACATCGTGGCGTCGAGCCTGCTGGTGCTGACCACCGGGCGCCAGTACTGCGAGCGCTACACCGAACGCCTGCCGCTGGCCATCTTGCCGTGTCCGGTGGCGTTTCCACCGCTCATTTACTACCAGCTCTGGCATGCCCGCACCCACCACTCGGCCGCCGCCGCCTGGCTGCGCGAAGGCGTGCGGGCGGTGGCCCAGTCGCTGCAAAAAGCATAGCGATCAGCGCGTGCCGGCACTGCCCCGGCCATGTATTGCCTCGGGCTTGTTGCGCCCCAACTGAGAGACAATCGCCGCATGAGCCCTTCTGTCACGCCCCCTGCGCCGGGGTCCGCGCCACTGCCGCCCCCGCGCCTGCAACTGAGCGGCATCACCAAACGCTACCCTGCCGTGGTGGCCAACAACGCCATTTCCATGCAGGTGCAGCCGGGCGAAATCCACGCCGTGCTGGGCGAAAACGGCGCCGGCAAATCGACGCTGATGAAGATCATCTACGGCGCTGTCAAGCCCGACGCCGGCAGCGTGCATTTCAATGGCCGGCCGGTGCAGGTGCGCAACCCGCAGGAGGCGCGCCAGCTGGGCATTGCCATGGTGTTCCAGCATTTCAGCCTGTTTGACACCCTGTCGGTGGCCGAAAACGTCTGGCTGGGGCTGGACAAAAGCCTGGCCCTGGGCGCAGTGACCGAGCGCATCACCGCCAAGGCGGCCGAGTACGGCCTGGACATCGACCCGCTGCGCCCGGTGCACACCCTGAGCGTGGGCGAGATGCAGCGCGTGGAAATCATCCGCGCGCTGCTGACCGACCCGAAGGTGCTGATCCTGGACGAGCCGACCTCGGTGCTGACGCCGCAGGCGGTGGACAAATTGTTTGTGGTGCTGCGCCAGATTGCCGCCGAGGGCTGCAGCATCCTCTACATCAGCCACAAGCTGCATGAAATCCGTGCGCTGTGCACCGCCTGCACGGTGCTGCGTGGCGGCCAGGTGACGGGCGTGTGCAACCCGGCGGAAGAATCCAACGCATCGCTCTCGCGGCTGATGATCGGCGCCGAGCCGCCCGCGCTCACGCACCGGCCGGTGCAGGTGGGGCCACCGGTGCTGCAGGTGCAGGGCCTGAGCCTGGCGCGCGCCGACCAGTTCGGGGTGGACCTGCTGGACCTGGGCTTTGAGGTGCGCCAGGGCGAGGTGGTGGGCATTGCCGGCGTGTCGGGCAACGGCCAGCGCGAACTGCTGTACGCGCTGTCGGGCGAGGACACGCGCGCCGCCCCGGCCATGGTGCAGATTGCCGGCCGCCCGGCCGGGCACCTGGCGCCGCGCGCGCGCCGGGCACTGGGCCTGCATTTCGTGCCGGAAGAACGCCTGGGGCGCGGCGCGGTGCCCAGCATGGGGCTGGCGCACAACCTGCTGCTCACGCGCAGCGACGCGGTAGGGGCGCTGGGCTGGATCCACACCGGCCGGCTGGAAGCGCAGGCGCGTTCCATCATCGAGCGCTACCGCGTCAAGGCGGGCGGGCCGAACGCGGCGGCGCAGTCGCTGTCGGGCGGCAATTTGCAAAAGTTTCTGGTCGGGCGCGAGGTGGACGCAAAGCCCCGGCTGCTGATCGTCTCGCAGCCCACCTGGGGCGTGGACGTGGGCGCCGCGCAGCAGATCCGCAGTGCGCTGCTGGCGCTGCGCGACGCCGGCTGCGCGGTGCTGGTGCTGAGCGAGGAACTGGACGAACTGTTCGACCTGAGCGACCGGCTGCACGTGATGGCCAAGGGCCAGCTGTCGCCCTCGGTGGACCGGGCCGATGCCACGGTGGCGCGCATCGGAGAATGGATGAGCGGTCTGTGGCATGCCGAGGTGCAGGCCCGGCTGGCGGCGGACGCCCTGCCCGCAGGCACCGAAGGAGCGCGCCATGCTCAGGCTTGAACCGCGCCCGCAGCCGTCCCGCGGCTGGAGCTATGGCTCGCCGCTGCTGGCACTTGCCATCACGGTGCTGATT
>JAGOCN010000429.1 GCA_017998735.1 Giesbergeria sp. | reverse complement strand
GACCACGCCGCACCTGACCGATTTGCTGAAACTGTTCATTGCCAACCGCCAGCTGATCGAGGGCATGGTGTACGGCACCTGGGCCGGGCGGCTGCTGTTTCGCATCAAGCATTTGCTCAACCGCAACACCCGTGCCAACAGCCAGAAAAACATCCATGCCCATTACGACCTGGGCAACGACTTTTACCGGCTGTGGCTGGACGAGACGATGAACTACTCGTCGGCCTGGTTCGAGGGCAACACCGCCCCGGCCCGTGCCGACCTGCCGCACGCGCAGGACGCCAAAGTGCGCCGCGCGCTGCAGCAGGTGGGTGTGCAGCCGGGCGAGCGCGTGCTGGAAATTGGCTGCGGCTGGGGCGCGCTGGCCGAAATGGGGGCGACCGAATTTGGCGTGTCGGTCACCGGCGTGACGCTGTCCACCGAGCAGCTGGAATTTGCCCAGCAGCGCATGGCGCGCCTGGGCCTGCAGGAGCGTGCCGACCTGCGGCTGCAGGACTACCGCGACATCCAGGACGGCCCGTACGACGCGATTTGCTCGATTGAAATGGTCGAGGCCGTGGGGCGCGAGTACTGGCCGACGTATTTTCAGGCGGTGCGCCGGCTGCTCAAGCCAGGCGGAAAGGCCTGCGTGCAGAGCATCGTGATCGACGACGCGCTGTTCAAGCGCTACATCGGTTCGACCGACTTCATCCAGCAGTACATCTTTCCCGGTGGCTGCCTGCCCTGCCCCAGCGAATTCCGGCGCGAAGCCGAGGCCGCCGGCCTGCGCGTGCAGGAAGAATTCACCTTTGGCCAGGACTATGCCCAGACGCTGCGCCTGTGGCGCGAGCGCTTTCTGGCCGAGCGCACGCGCATTCTGGCAAACGGCTTTGACCAGCGCTTCATGCACCTGTGGGAGTTTTACCTGGCGTACTGCGAAGCCGCCTTTGCCATGCAGAACATCGACGTGGTGCAGTACACGCTGGTGCGCGATGGCGATTGAGCGACACCGAGCACCCGGTCTGCACTCCACGGCAATGCCTTCGCCCCCTTTCCCTTTCCTTTTCCCTTTCCTTCACCCCGGCACACGCCTTCTATGCGCACTATTAAAATCATAGCTGCCAGCGCATGCCTGGCCTGCGCTGGAGCCACTTTTGGCATGAAATCGGCAATGGCACAGGAACCGGGGCCAGGTGCAGGTGCAACTGCGGCTGCGGTTGTGGTGGCGGCCCAGTCCGGCCAGACCCCGTTGCCTGGCACCGTGCAGGCCGGCAGCGGCGAGCTGCGCTTTCTGGGGCTGGCCATTTACCAGGCACGGCTGTGGGTCAGCCCGGCGTTCGAGGCCAGCGACTACGCCATGCACCCGCTGGCGCTGGAGCTGATTTACCAGCGCGGCTTCAGCGCCGCCGCCATTGCCAAGCGCTCGCTGCAGGAGATGCAGCGCATCGGCCCCATCACCGCCCAGCAGGCGGCGCGCTGGCAGCAGGCGCTGCAGGCCGCGCTGCCCGATGTGCAGGCCGGCGACCGGCTGGTGGGCCTGTACCAGCCGGGCCAGGGCGCCACCTTTGTGCTGCGCGGGCGCACCGTGGGCACGGTGGCCGACGCTGAATTTGCCCGGCTGTTTTTTGGCATCTGGCTCTCGCCCCTGACCTCGGAGCCGACCTTGCGCGCCGCGCTGCTGAGGGCGCACGCACAGGTGCCCGCCCCGCTGAAGGTGAAGGCGCAGCCATGACCCTTGAGCGCGCCACGCTGACGCCGCGCCAGGGGCTGGCCTACGGGCTGCTCGGGCTGCCGCTGGCGTTTGTGGCGCTGCCGCTGTATGTGCTGCTGCCCAACCACTACGCCAACGCCTTTGGCATGCCGCTGGCCACGCTGGGCGCGGTGCTGCTGGGCGCACGCCTGTTTGACGCGGCCATCGACCCGCTGCTGGGGCAGTGGTGCGACCGGCTGTTTGCGCGCTCGCTGCGCAGCATCCTGGCGGTGGGCGCGGCCAGCGCAGTGGTGCTGGCGCTGGGGCTGGCGGGGCTGTTTTTTCCATGGTTCACCGGGCCACAGGCGCTGGTGCTGTGGGCGCTGGTGTTTTTGCTGGTCACCACCACAGCGTTCAGCCAGCTAGCCATTGCGCACCAGGCCTGGGGCGCGCGGTTGGGCGGCAATGAGCTGCAGCGCGGCCGCATCGTCGCCTGGCGCGAGGGCTGCGGGCTGGCCGGCGTGGTGCTGGCCTCGGTGCTGCCGGGGCTGTTTGGCCTGCCGGTGATGCTGGCGGTTTTTGTCGCTGCGCTGGCGCTGGGCTGGCTGGCCTGGACACGTGCGCCGCGGCCTGGGCTGGCACAGCCTGCGCACCCTTCCCTGCAACCCGCAACCGGCGCCACCAGCCTTTGGCACCCCTGGCGCTCTGCACCGTTTCGCCGGCTGCTGGCAGTGTTCATGTTGAGCGGCATTGCCAGCGCCGTGCCGGCCACGCTGGTCTTGTTCTTTGTGCAGGACCGGCTGCAGGCCACGCCGGCGCAGGAGCCTTTGTTTCTGGGCACTTATTTCATTTGCGCCGCGCTGGCCATTCCGCTGTGGCTCAAGGCCGTGGCGCACTGGGGGCTGGCGCGCACTTGGCTGGCCGGCATGGTGCTGTCGATTGCAGTGTTTGCCAGCGTGGTGCTGCTGGGCGTGGGCGACATTGCCGCTTTTGTGGTCGTGTGCGCGCTCTCGGGCGCGGCGCTGGGCGCCGACCTGGCCTTGCCGGGCGCGCTGCTGGCCGGCGTGGTTGCCGCCCAGGGCGACAGCGGCCGGCACGAGGGCGCGTATTTCGGCTGGTGGAACTTTGCCACCAAGCTCAACCTGGCCC
>JAGOCN010000430.1 GCA_017998735.1 Giesbergeria sp. | reverse complement strand
GCGCATCGACGCCACCGGCAAGGACATTCGCCTGGAGGTGGACGGCGGCATCAAGGAAGGCAACATCCGCCGCGCCGCCGACGCCGGTGCCGACACCTTTGTGGCCGGCAGCGCCATCTTTGGCCATCCCGACTACGCCCAGGTCATCGGTGCAATGCGCCAGGCGCTGGCCTGAGCCGGCACCCGCCCGCCGCCGCCAACCCGCCCTGGTCTGCGCGCCCCTGAACACCGCACTGCGCACCGTCCACTGCCCACTGCCCCTTCTTTCAGGGGCCTTTGCCTTTTGGTACCCCGATGACTGCCACCACCCCCCGCTTTTCCCTGCCCCTGGACCGCTCGGCGCTGGACGCCGCCATGATCGACCTGGACGGCACGCTGGTCGACACGCTGGGCGACTTTGCCGAAGCGCTGAACCGCATGCTGCACAACCTGGCGCTGCCGGCCATCGCGCCCGACGCCATCGAAGCCATGGTGGGCAAGGGCTCCGAGCATTTGCTGGTTTCAGTGCTTAAACACGTTCTAACGCAGGCGGGGCGTGCGCCAGCAGCTATGGAATTGGAAGCACTTTACGACCGCGCCTGGCCCAGTTACCAGGCGCACTACCTGGCCATCAACGGCCAGTTTGCGCAGGTGTACCCCGGTGCGCGCGAAGGGCTGGAGGCGCTGCGGCGTGCCGGCGTGCCGCTGGCCTGCCTGACCAACAAGCCGCAGGCCTTTGCACTGGCGCTCTTGCGCGCCAAGGGGCTGGACGGCTTCTTTGCCCATGTGTTTGGCGGCGATGCGTTCGAGAAGAAAAAACCCGACCCGCTGCCGCTGCTGCGCACCTGCGAAGCGCTGGGCAGCCTGCCGGCGCGCACGCTGATGGTGGGCGATTCCAGCAACGACGCCCGCGCCGCCCGCGCTGCCGGCTGCCCGGTGGTGCTGGTCACCTACGGCTACAACCACGGCGAGCCGGTGCAGCAGGTGGACGCCGACGGCTGGGTCGGTTCGCTGGCGCAGCTGCTGCCGGCAGGCGCCGCCGCTGCCGATGTCGTGCAGGACTGAAGCCGGTGGCTGTGGAAGTCCAGCAGGGCGTGGCCAGACTTCTCTCCTGCTGCTTGCGCTGAGGCTGCCGCTACAGCTGAAGCTGCTGCTGCACATGCAGCAGCAGGCCATCGCAGGCGTCTTCCACCAGGTCCAGCACGCGGTCAAAGCCTTCTGCGTTGCCGTAATAGGGGTCGGGCACCGCGGTGGTGCTGGGATGGCGGGTGCAGAACGCGGTCACCAGGTGCAGGCGGTGCCATTCGGCTTCGGCGCAATGGCAGTGCAGGTGCAGCAGGTTGGCCTCGTCCATGGCCAGCACCATGTCGAACTGGCCGAAATCGCTTTTCTGCAGCGCGCGCGAGCGCAGTCCGTTCAGGCTGTAGCCGCGCAGGTTGGCGCGGGCGCGGGCGCGGGCATCGGGCAGCATGCGCGGCGCTGCATGGGTGCCTGCCGAATCAACCTTCACCTGCCGCGCCAGCCCCGCATCGGCCACGCGCCGGGCAAACACGGCCTGGGCCGTCGGGCTGCGGCAGAGGTTGCCCATGCAGACAAAGAGAACGGCAAAGGGGCGCATGCGGCAAGTATCGCAAGCGCCTTGCTCTAGCGCTGTAACAGGGCGCGGCGCAGTTCGCTGCCTGTGTGCCTTTGACTGTCTGGGCACCCAGCGCATTCATGGCGAGAGGCCGCAGGCGGCAGGCCCCTGTGCAAGGCTCTGCAGTGCGCCGGTGCCCTACCATCCGCTGTCCCTGCCCCTGGTTTTGCCCTGGGGTTTTCCATTTTCCTGCAACGCACTTTCGGTTCCAACGTGCCGACCCATTCCATGCCCGATCCCGCTTCCTCCACGGCTCTGCCTCCCCTGCCCCTGGCGCCCATCCTGGTCACCGGCGGCGCCGGCTACATCGGCAGCCACACCTGCGTGGAGCTGCTGGCCGCCGGCCACCCGGTGGCGGTGCTGGACAACTTCAGCAACAGTTCGCGCGAGGTGCTGGCGCGCATCGAGGCGCTGGCCGGCCAGCGCGTGCGCCTGTACGAGGGCGACATCCGCGATGCCGCCGTGCTGGACCACGCACTGGCCGACAGCGGCGCCCGGGCGGTGGTGCACTTTGCCGGGCTGAAGGCGGTGGGCGAATCGGTGCAGCAGCCGCTGCACTACTACGACAACAACGTGGTCGGCACGCTGCGGCTGCTGGAAGCCATGGGGCGGGCAGGCGTGCATTCGCTGGTGTTCAGCTCGTCGGCCACGGTGTACGGCGAGCCGCAGGTGCTGCCGCTCACCGAAGACCACCCGCTCTCGGCCACCAACCCCTATGGCCGCAGCAAGCTGGTGATCGAAGACATGCTGCGCGACCTGCACCGCGCCGACCCGGCCTGGCGCATTGCCATCCTGCGCTATTTCAACCCGGCAGGCGCGCACGCCAGCGGCACCATTGGCGAAGACCCGCAGGGCGTGCCGAACAACCTGCTGCCCTATGTGGCGCAGGTGGCGGTGGGCCGGCGGGACGCCCTGCAGGTGTGGGGCAGCGACTACGACACGCCCGACGGCACCGGCGTGCGCGACTACATCCATGTGGTCGATCTGGCGCTGGGCCACCTCAAGGCACTGGAGCGCCTGCAGGCCGGGCCGCAGTGCTTCGAGGTCAACCTGGGCACCGGCACCGGCTACAGCGTGCTCGACATCGTGCGTGCCTTCGAGCAGGCCAGCGGCCGCCCGGTGCCCTGCCAACTGTCCCCGCGCCGCGCCGGCGATGTGGCGGCCTGCTATGCCGACCCGCGCCATGCGCAGGCCCTGCTGGGC
>JAGOCN010000428.1 GCA_017998735.1 Giesbergeria sp. | reverse complement strand
CGGCAAGCCTTACCGCCCCACGGCCGTGCACGAGGTCGCCAAGGCCGGCATTGCCCGCACCTTCCAGAACATTCGCCTGTTTGCCGAAATGACGGCACTGGAAAACGTGATGGTGGGCCGGCATGTGCGCACCCGCTCGGGGCTGGTGGGGGCGGTGTTTCGCACGCGCGGCTTTCGCGCCGAGGAAAAGGCCATTGCAGAGCGTGCGCACCAACTGCTGGACTATGTGGGCATCGGCAAGTTTGCCGACTACAAGGCGCGCACGCTGAGCTACGGCGACCAGCGCCGCCTGGAAATTGCCCGCGCCCTGGCCACCGACCCGCAGCTGATTGCCCTGGACGAGCCGGCCGCCGGCATGAACGCCACCGAAAAAGGCATGCTGCGCGAGCTGATCGACCGCATCCGCAACGACAACCGCACCATCCTGCTGATCGAGCACGATGTGAAGCTGGTCATGGGCCTGTGCGACCGGGTCACGGTGCTCGACTATGGCAAGCAGATTGCCGAAGGCACGCCGGCCGATGTGCAAAAAAACGAAAAAGTCATTGAAGCCTATCTGGGCACCGGAGGACATTGAACATGGCCCAAGCCCCAGGCAGCGCCCCCGCCAAAAACATCCTGCTCAAGGTCAGCCGCCTCAAGGTGGCCTATGGCGGCATCCAGGCGGTCAAGGGTGTGGATTTCGAGGTGCGCGAAGGCGAACTGGTGTCGCTGATCGGCTCCAACGGCGCCGGCAAGACCACCACCATGAAGGCCATCACCGGCACGCAGCCCATCCACGAGGGCGACATCGAGTACCTGGGCCGCAGCATCAAGGGCCTGGGGCCGTGGGATCTGGTGAAACAGGGCCTGGTGATGGTGCCCGAAGGGCGCGGTGTGTTTGCCCGCATGACCATCACGGAAAACCTGCAGATGGGCGCCTACACGCGGAGCGACAAGGCAGGCATCCTGGCAGACATCGAACGCATGTTCGTGCTGTTTCCGCGCCTGCGCGAGCGCAAGGACCAACTGGCCGGCACCATGTCGGGCGGCGAGCAGCAGATGCTGGCCATGGCGCGTGCCCTCATGAGCCAGCCCAGGGTGCTGCTGCTGGACGAGCCCTCCATGGGCCTGTCGCCCATCATGGTGGACAAGATTTTCGATGTGGTGCGCGATGTGTCGGCGCAGGGCGTCACGGTGCTGCTGGTGGAGCAGAACGCCAGCCGGGCCCTTGCCATTGCCGACCGGGGCTATGTCATGGAGTCCGGCCTCGTGACCATGGAAGGGCCTGGCAAAGACCTTCTGGACGACCCGAAAGTGCGCGCAGCCTACCTGGGAGAATGAGACTGGCCGGGCTGATGCCCGGCAATGTCCGGCAGCTGCAGCGACAGCAGCTTGTGTTTGTGCCTGGCTTGGCACCTGAAGCACTGCTTCGAATGGCAAAAAGCCTGCCCGCTTCTGAAAAGGGGGCAGGCCTCAACCACAGGCCAGGGCACGCGGCCGCATGCCGGCATTCCTGCGTGCGCCAGGGCTTCAGTAGCGGTATTGCACGCCCACCGTGGTCATGTTGGTGTTGGAGTTGCCGTCGGACAAATGCAGGCGGTGGCGCTCCCACTCCACCACGGCCGCCCACTGCGGGCTGAACGACCAGCGTGCGCCCAGGCCATAGGACAGGCCAAAGCCATTGTCCTTGCCGGTCTGCACGCCCAGGCCCGAAAAACCGCTGGTGCGGGTGCGGGCATAGGTGGTGCCCACCTTGCCGAACACATCAAACTGTTCGTTCAGCGGCACCCGGCCCACCAGGCTCAGGTTGAAGCCCTGCGCCTTGGTGGTGCCACCCAGGCGGTGCCCCTTGCCAAAGTTGAGGTAGCCAAACTCCATGCCGAAGTTGGGGTTGAAATAACCCCCTGCGTAAATTTTGAAGGCATTTCCGGTGTCATCGAAATTGAAGCCGCCCGTGCCTGAATTGAGGCTGTACTTGGACTGGCCTGCGCTCAGGCCCACATAGCCTTGCTGGGTGTACGGGATGAACGAGGAACGCTCACCCATGGTGCTTGAACGGTTCGATGTCTGCGCCATCGACAAAGAGGCACTGCAGGCCAGCACCAGAGCGCAGGGCAAAAGGCGAAAGGGGGTTTTCATGGATTTTTCCTGTGTTGCAAAGAGAAAAAAGACGGTGTTGCAGTGCAACACCCGGTGCAGCCCGAAAGCACGCAATCAATCTACGCCAGTCTGGTTGTAGGCCTGTGTCAGCAAGTAAACGGCGGGCTTGTAGGACGTTTCCTGCAAGCCAAGAAAATAAAAGCCGTTGAGCAGGACGGTTAAAATCGCCGTTGCGTATTTTTTGACAGGCCATCCGTTAGCACGCATTCCGCGTCGCCTGGTCCGTTGCGTGTTTGCTAGGAGTCTGCATGTTTGGAAAGTTGTTGCCCCGCGAGGGGAATTTTTTTGTGATGTTCAACCAGCATGCCGACTGCATCATGGACGCGGCCAATGCTTTTTCCAAGCTGGTGGCCCACTACAGCGAACCGGCACTGCGCGAACAATACGCCCGCGAGGTCGACGAGGCCGAGCTGGCGGCAGACAAGATCACGCACGAAGTCAACAAGGCAGTGCACAAGACCTTCATCACGCCCATCGACCGTGAGCAGATCCACTCGCTCATCAACACCATGGACGACGTGGCCGACCTGATCCAGGACTCTGCCGAAACCATGTCGCTGTACGACGTGCGCCACATGACCCCGGAAATTGCGCTGCTGACCGAGCTGAGCGTCAAGGCCTGCGAGCACCTGCGCTCTGCGGTCAATCTGCTCAACAAGCTGGCGGACAACGCCACGGC
>JAGOCN010000427.1 GCA_017998735.1 Giesbergeria sp. | reverse complement strand
TCGCCCTCCAGCCCGCGCGAGAGCAAGGCGTTCATGCCCAGCGTGCGGAAGGTGGTCTGCAGCATCTCGAAATATTCGGGGTGGGTGTATGCGGTGACCACCACCGACGGCCCCGCGCACGGGCTCATCAGCTTGACCACGCTGTGCCCCGGGTTGCGCAGGCCCACCACCTCGCGCACGGCCAGCAGGCGGGCCAGGCCTGCGTGCAAGTGCTGCGTGTGGATGTGGCGCACCGTGCCATTTGCTATTATTTCAGGAGCTGTTAGCGCTGGTATATCAAGCGCCAGAAGCACGTCTGATGCCAAAACCCGCCGCGCCTCCGTGCGCATGCCGTGCAGCAGCACGGGCAGCCCTTCGCGCGCCAGCAGCAGCGCCAGCAGCGGCGTCAGCACCGGCAGCTTGCGTGCGCCGTTGTAGCTGGGCAGCACGATCAGCGGGCGGTCGGTGGCGGGCAGCAGCGCCAGGCGGCTGTGCGTGGCATCCAGAAAGCCGCACATCTCCTCGGACGTTTCGCCCTTGATGCGCATGGCCAGGCAGAAGGCGCCGATCTCCAGGTCGGTCACGGCACCGTCCAGCACCTGGCCGAACAGGTCGGCAGCCTGCTCGCGCGACAGCGGCTTGGCGCCGCGCGCGCCGCGTCCGATTTCCTTGATGTACTGGCTAATGCCCATTTTTTTGTTGGCGGGATGGGTGAAACGGGGCTCTACTCTAGTGTGGTGTTGCACGCTATTGATACGGCACGAATCTACTTGAACCGTTCACGCTGAGCCTGTCGAAGCGCTGCGCAAGGTTTCGACAGGCTCAACCCGAACGGATATTTCAAGTTCAAAGATGCCGACTCAATAACTGGCACTTCAAACCGTGTCTTTTCGGCCAGGGCTGCGTTGCAAATCCTCGCGATACCTCCGGGTATCGCTGTGGTTTGCGCCTTGCCCTGACCAAAAATCCATCGGTTTTCATGTGCCATTGAGCGTGCATCACCACACTGGCGTCGTTATCTCGGCTTGCCGTACAGGCGTACTGTCTGCGCCGAAAGCGCCTAGCGGGAGCCCTGCTGCACAAGTCCTGGTGGGGTTTGTTGGTTCGAGGGCTATTTTCCTGCAAGCAAGAGAACTTTTGGTTATATGGCGGCCTGCGCGAGCGGTTTGGACGCCAACGGCCCCGTGGCCCGCACCATGCGCTTGAGTTCGGGCACGCACGAGCCGCAGTTGGTGCCGCAGCGCAGCTGGCCCTGTAGCTGTGCCAGCCGGTCATCGTCAGTGCCGTGGCAGTGCGCCAGTTGGGCGGTGATGGCGGCGTCTGTCACGTTGAAGCAGGTGCACACCGGCTTGCCGCGCGACTGCACGGCCACGGGGGCCTTGGCGCCGGGCACCAGCAGCAGGCGGCCGTAGGTCTGTGCAGGAAGCTCTTCCTGCAGCAGGGTCTTGAGCCAGCCTTCGGCGCTGGTGTCGCCAGCGAGCACGATGCCTTCGAGCGTGGTGTTGTCGCCCTGGCGGGCCAGCCGTGCGGCGCGGCGCTGGCCGCGTTTTTTGTCGGCATAGCGCAGCGTGTCGGCGCCTGCCATGCCCAGCAGGGCTTCTATCTGTGCGATGAGCGCGTCGGGCGGTGCCTCGTGGGCGGCGGCGCGCAGCAGCACGCCAGTGCGCTCGCGGCCGGGCTCATCCAGCGGGGTGTTGTTGCTGAAGGGCACGCAGCTGGCAAATGGAAACCGAACCATCAATGCGGACAGGGTTTCGCGCGCAGCCAATGCATCTTCAGCGGGCAGCCAAGCCATGGCCAGCAGCGTCCACGGCAGTTCGGCCTTGAGCACCTTGACGGCGGCGTGTTTCAGCTCGGGCTGTTTGGAGGTGGGGCAGAACGCCGAGGTGGTGAGCGCATTCACGCCCGCCAGCCGTTCGCCGGTGGAGGACACGCCGCTCAAAAACTCGCTGCCCCAGTGCATCGCCATGAACACCTGCGACAGGCCCAGCGTGGTGTCGGCCTGCACGGGCACCACGATGGAGCCGCGCTTGCTGGTCACGTGCACCAGGTCGCCGCTGGCCAGCTTGCGCCGCTCCATGTCCTGCGGGTGCATCTGCAGGCTGGGTTCGGCCACATGGCCAAACAGGCGGCCCAGCGTGCCGGTGCGGGTCATGCCGTGCCACTGGTCGCGCAGGCGGCCGGTGGTCAGGCTGAAGGGGTAGCGCGATTCGCGCTGCTCAGCCAGGGGTTGCCAGGCGTGGGCCGCAAAACGCGCGCGGCCATCGGTGGTGGGGAAGACGCCGTCTTCGTACAGGCGGGCCTTGCCGATGTCGCGCCTTCGGGCCGGCAACGCGGTCGCGTTGCCGGCCACATTGCCGCCGCCGGCCGGGTCCGTAGGACACGGCCACTGCTGCGGGCCTTGCGCTTCAAGCATGTCCCAGGACAGCCCCGTGATGTCCAGGTCACGCCCGCGTGTGCTCTCGCGGTGTTCATTCCAGACCGCTTCGGCACCTGCATCGGCAGCATCGGTGGCGTACGGGAACAACGTCGGCGCGCCGGGCCGCAGGCGCGCCTCCAGCTGGT
This sequence comes from Giesbergeria sp., assembly GCA_017998735.1. Taxonomy (GTDB): domain Bacteria; phylum Pseudomonadota; class Gammaproteobacteria; order Burkholderiales; family Burkholderiaceae_C; genus Simplicispira. The sequence goes on along the minus strand of JAGOCN010000427.1, from coordinate 283 downwards.
GCGCGAACTGCACTGCAATGGCCCAGTCGTGGCGCGCCAGGCCGGGTGCGGGCACGGCCGTGCGCACGCGGGAGATGCGGCGCTCGCTGTTGGTCACGGTGCCGGTCTTCTCGCCCCAGGTGGTGGCGGGCAGCAGCAGGTCGGCGTACTTCGCGGTCTCTGCCGTGGCAAAGGCTTCCTGCACCACCACAAACTCGGCGCGTTGCAGCGCGCGGCGCACGGTGGCCTGGTCGGGCATGCTTTGCGCGGGGTTGGTGCAGGCAATCCACAGGGCCTTGATCTC
>JAGOCN010000426.1 GCA_017998735.1 Giesbergeria sp. | reverse complement strand
ATCCAGGTGATGGCCTGCAGCTCCGGGTACTGGCTGATCATGGCCTCCGCACGCACGCCCAGCTGCACACCTTCAAGGCTTTGCGTGGACAGGTCACGCGCCACGCGCATCAGCTGCTCCTGGCGCTCCAGCAACCGCAGGCGCACGCGCTGCTGTGCGTACTCCACATCGCGCTGCAAGGCCTCCTGCTGGCGCTCCGTTTCCTCCATCCGCAAATACCAGAATGCAGCAACGATGGCAGCGGTGAACAAAAGCACCGCAGCCAGGGGAGCCAGGGCCGCCAGGCGGTCTTGCCGCATGGGCGAGAGGCTTCGCCACCAGGTCCTCCACCACTGTGCAAAAGCGGCGCGGCGCGGCTGTGAGGAAGAACTAAAAAAACCGGAAAACATTTTGTGAGTTTAGAGTGCGCTAATGTAGCGTTGCACGATCTGCACCGCAAAACAGGCAGGAAAAATTGTGCAACTGCAGCAATTTATCGTATTGTGAAAATAAAAAGCACTATTTGAAATTTCTCGAAATTGTGGGAAAATTGCAAGCTGCAGACCCCACCACTATGGCCCTAACCCAAGGAGACAAAGCCATGTCAGCACAGCCCGAGAACCAAGCCGGCGCAAGCGCGGCACCTGCGCAGGACGCAGACATCCATGAAACCCGAGAATGGATGGACGCACTGTCTGCCGTGATCGCACAGGAAGGGCCCGAGCGCGCGCACTTTCTGCTGGAGCAATTGCTCGAGCACGCCCGCCAAAGCAGCATCGACATGCCGTTTTCGGCCACCACCGGGTATGTCAACACCATCGAGACCTCGCAGGAAGCGCGTTCGCCCGGCAACCTGATCATCGAGCAGCGCCTGCGCGCCTACATGCGCTGGAACGCCATGGCCATGGTGGTCAAGGCCAACAAGCTCAACCCCGCCGACGGCGGCGATCTGGGCGGCCACATCGGTTCGTTTGCCTCGCTGGCCAGCATGTTTGGTGCCGGCTTCAACCACTTCTGGCATGCCGAGAATGAAAACCACGGCGGCGACTGCCTCTACATCCAGGGCCATGTCTCGCCCGGCGTGTATGCACGCGCCTACCTGGAAGGTCGCCTGACCGAAGAGCAGTTGCTCAACTTCCGCCAGGAAGTCGACGGCAAGGGTCTGTCGAGCTACCCGCACCCCAAGCTGATGCCCAACTTCTGGCAGTTCCCGACCGTCTCGATGGGCCTGGGCCCGCTGATGGCCATCTACCAGGCGCGTTTCCTCAAGTACCTGCATGCGCGCGGCATTGCCGACACCGCCAACCGCAAGGTCTGGGTGTTCTGCGGCGACGGCGAGATGGACGAGGTCGAATCGCTGGGCGCCATCGGTCTGGCAGCGCGCGAAAAATTGGACAACCTGATTTTCGTCATCAACTGCAACCTGCAGCGGCTCGACGGCCCGGTGCGCGGCAACAGCAAGATCATCCAGGAACTCGAAGGCGAGTTCCGCGGTGCCGGCTGGAACGTCATCAAGCTGATCTGGGGATCGGGCTGGGATGCGCTGCTGGCACGCGACAAGGACGGTGCGCTCAAGAAAATCATGATGGAGTGCAACGACGGTGACTACCAGTCTTTCAAGGCCAACGATGGCGCTTATGTGCGCAAGCATTTCTTCGGCCGCGATCCGCGCACGCTGGAAATGGTCGCACACATGAGCGACGACGACATCTGGCACCTGACCCGGGGCGGCCACGACTCGCAAAAGGTCTATGCCGCCTTCCACTCCGCCGTCAACCACCAGGGGCAGCCCACCGTGCTGCTGGCCAAGACCGTCAAGGGCTTTGGCATGGGCAAGATTGGCGAAGGCAAGAACAACGTCCACCAGACCAAGAAGCTGAGCGACGAGGACATCAAGACCTTCCGCGACCGTTTCAACATTCCGATTTCGGACAGCCAGCTGCCCGAACTGCCGTTCTACAAGCCGGCAGACGACACGCCCGAGATGCAGTACCTGCACGAGCGCCGCAAGGCACTCGGCGGATACCTGCCACACCGCCGCACCAAGGCCGACGAAGAATTCACCGTGCCGTCGCTGGACACCTTCAAGGCCGTGCTGGACGCCACGCCCGAAGGCCGTGAAATCTCGACCACGCAGGCCTATGTCCGTTTCCTGACGCAGCTGCTGCGCGACCAGGCCCTGGGCCCGCGCGTGGTGCCGGTGCTGGTGGACGAGGCACGCACCTTCGGCATGGAAGGATTGTTCCGCCAGATCGGCATCTACAACCCTGCTGGTCAGCAGTACACCCCGGTCGACAAGGACCAGGTCATGTACTACAAGGAAGACAAGAAGGGCCAGATCCTGCAGGAAGGCATCAACGAAGCGGGCGGTTTTTCCAGCTGGATTGCGGCGGCCACCAGCTACAGCACCAACAACCGCATCATGGTGCCGTTCTACGTGTACTACTCGATGTTCGGCTTCCAGCGCATCGGCGACCTGGCCTGGGCAGCGGGCGACATGCAGGCACGCGGCTTCCTGCTGGGCGGCACGTCGGGTCGCACCACACTCAACGGCGAAGGCCTGCAGCACGAAGACGGCCACAGCCACATCCTGGCCGGCACCATTCCGAACTGCATCAGCTACGACCCGACATACGCGCACGAAGTGGCGGTGATCCTGCACCATGGTCTCAAGCGCATGGTCGAAAAGCAGGAGAACGTGTACTACTACATCACGCTGCTGAACGAGAACTACCCGATGCCCGGCCTCAAGGCCGGTACCGAAGAGCAGATCATCAAGGGCATGTATCTGTGCAATGAAGGAAAAGCCAAGTCCAAGCTGCGCGTGCAGCTGCTGGGCTCGGGCACCATCC
>JAGOCN010000425.1 GCA_017998735.1 Giesbergeria sp. | reverse complement strand
AGTTTGTTGCCCATGAAGGACTCCTGAAAAAACATGAAAACGCGATGGGAGTGTCCGACGCAATCAACAAACCTGTGACGACTTCAAAGACGCGAAACTGACCAATCACCGCTAACTTACTGCCTTTACACCGGATGGCGAAAAGGCGGGTTCATTATGTGCCAATTTGCCCAGCACCCGTATATTTATTTTGCTTGGCATACCGGGGTGTTCCCTTAAGGTGAAACCCGGTGATCAACGCCGCGCCGCAACAGAGCGCAACAGCAAGACCTGCGCTCCAGCACCCTGCCGGGTACTGCGCAAGGTCCAGCGCGTCCGGTTTGGTCATCCGCACCGTCTTTGGGAAGCAGCTGCTGCACGCACGGGCGTACAGGCCGTTGCCAACACGCCGGAGCCCCGTGCTCCGTGGCAACTGCAATCCGGGCCTTTTGGTGATGCCTGCTTTTGCTATAGTGGCCCACGCGCCGATTTGCCACAGCTTGCGGGCGCTTTATAAATCCTGCTAAAGACGACAGACCGACACCCAGCACCCGGCCGCGTTTTTAGCGTTGCCGGGTTTTTTTCATGTCGTTCATTGCCACACCCCAGTTCCAGCATTTTTCCGAACCCCTGCCGCTCCAGAGCGGGGCTTCGATCCGCGATTACACGCTCGCTTTTGAAACCTACGGCACGCTCAATGCCGCTCGCTCGAACGCCGTGCTGGTCTGCCATGCGCTCAATGCATCGCACCACGTCGCCGGCATGTATGCAGGCCAGCCCAAAAGCGAGGGCTGGTGGAACAACATGATCGGCCCCGGCAAGGCGCTGGACACCCGGCACTTTTTTGTCATTGGCGTGAACAACCTGGGCTCGTGTTTTGGCTCCACCGGACCGATGCACCTGAACCCCGACACCGGCGAGGTCTATGGCGCCGACTTTCCGGTCATGACGGTGGAAGACTGGGTCAACGCCCAGGCATTGCTGCTGGACCAGCTGGGCATAGCGCAGCTGGCGGCGGTGCTGGGCGGCAGCCTTGGCGGCATGCAGGCCCTGAGCTGGACATTGCAATACCCCGAGCGCGTGCGCCACGCCGTGGTGGTGGCCAGCGCGCCCAACCTGACAGCCGAGAACATTGCCTTCAACGAGGTGGCGCGCCGCGCCATCGTGACCGACCCGGATTTCCACGGCGGCCACTTTTACCGCCACGGCGCCATTCCAAAGCGCGGCCTGCGCATCGCCCGCATGATTGGCCACATCACGTACCTGAGCGACGATGTGATGAACGAAAAATTCGGCCGCCAGCTGCGCGAGGGGCTGGAGTTCAAGTACAGCACCCAGGACGTCGAGTTCCAGATTGAAAGCTATCTGCGCTACCAGGGCGACAAGTTCAGCGACTACTTTGACGCCAACACTTACCTCTTGATCACCCGTGCGCTCGACTACTTCGACCCGGCGCGCGCGCATGGCGGCGACCTGGCACGCGCGCTGGCCTGCGCCACCGCCAAATTTCTGCTGGTGAGCTTCACAACCGACTGGCGGTTTGCCCCCAGGCGCAGCCGCGAGATCGTCAAGGCGCTGCTGGACAACAAACGCTGTGTCAGCTACGCAGAAATCGACGCTCCCCACGGGCACGATGCCTTTTTGCTCGATGACGCCCGCTACATGGCCGTCATGGGCTCCTATTTCGACAGCGTTGCAAAGGAGCTGGCATGACCGAAAAAGCCACCATGCACGCCATTGCCAGCCTGGTGCCGCCAGGCTCGCGCGTGCTGGACCTGGGCTGCGGCGATGGCGCGCTGCTGGACCACCTGCAGCGCGAACGCGGCTGCAGCGGCTATGGCGTGGAGATTGCCGACGCCAATGTGCTGGCCTGCGTGCGCCGGGGTGTGAACGTGGTGCAACTGAACCTGGACGAAGGCCTGGCGCTGTTCGAGGACGCGTCGTTCGACGTGGTGCTGCAGATCGACACCCTGCCGCACCTGCGCAACGCCGAGGTGATGCTGCGCGAGACCGCCCGCGTGGGGCGCGCCGGCATTGTGGCCTTTCCGAACTTTGCCCACTGGCCCAACCGCCTGTCGGTGCTGCGCGGGCGCATGCCGGTCACGCGGCGCCTGCCCTACCAGTGGTACGACACGCCCAACATCCGTGTCGGCACCTTCAAGGATTTCGAGGTGCTGGCGCACAAGAACGCGCTGCGCATCCTTGATTCCTTTGGCCTGCAGGACGGCCGCGTGGTGCGCTGGCGGCCCAACCTGCGCGCCGGCACGGCGGTGTTCCATTTCGAGGGCGGCGGTGCCTGAGCGCACCACAGGCGCACCCTAAAATTGACGGCATGACCCCGACTTTCACCGACATGCTGCGCAATGCGGCCACACAAAACCAGTCCATGCTGTGCGTGGGCCTGGACCCCGAGCCGGCCCGCTTTCCGCACACGCTGTGCGGCGACCCGCGCAGGATGTACGACTTCTGCGCCGCCATCGTCGACGCCACGGCCGATCTGGTGTGCGCCTTCAAGCCGCAGATTGCCTACTTTGCCGCGCACGGCGCCGAAGACCAGCTGGAGCGCCTGATGCAGCACATGCGCACCCACGCGCCGCAGGTGCCAGTGATTCTTGACGCCAAGCGCGGCGACATCGGCTCCACCGCCGAGCAGTACGCCAAAGAGGCTTTTGAACGCTATGGTGCCGACGCGGTCACGCTCTCGCCGTTCATGGGTTTTGATTCGGTCGAGCCCTACCTGCAGTACCCCGGCAAGGGTGCCTTTTTGCTTTGCCGCACGTCCAACCCCGGCGGGGACGACCTGCAGAGCCAGCGCCTGGCCAACGTGGAAGGAGAGCCGCTGCTGTACGAACACATTGCAC
>JAGOCN010000424.1 GCA_017998735.1 Giesbergeria sp. | reverse complement strand
CTCCTGGTGCGCGGCGTCCAGGCCGGGCACGAAAAAGTCCAGCCCGATCTCGCCCACCGCCACCAGGTGCGGGTCACCGCTGGCCTGCTCCAGCCAGCGCGCCAATGTCTCCAGGTCGGCCGCGCCGGCGCCGGGCGTGCACATCGGGTGGATGCCCAGCGCGTAGCCGTCGCCATGGCGCCGCGCCAGCGCCTGCACGGCGCCAAAGTTGTGCGCATCGACCGCCGGAATCACCAGCTGCGCCACACCGCGCTGGCGCGCCAGCAGGCGCACGGCGTCCACGTCGTGCGCCAGTTCGCGGGCGTCCAGGTGGCAGTGGGTGTCGATGACGCCGGGAGGAGGCGATGGCACCGGCGCAGGCTCTGTCGTTCGCGCAATGTCTGTGGTCATGGCTTTTCTTCCCCGTTCCGTTCGCCCCTGGCGGCAAAGGCACTGCCTGCCGCGCCGCCCTGCCCCGGATTCGCGCCACCGTGCAATGCCAGCTGCCGCACCAGCCCGTCGCGCACCACCGACAGGCCGAAGTGGCGGCCAAAGTCCAGCGCCAGCCGGCCGTCCAGGTACAGGCGCAGCACCGGCACGCTGAACACGCCCTGCTGCGCACAGACGGCGGGCGCCTGTTCGCAGTCCACGGTGGTCAGTGCCAGCCCGGCCAGCGCCGGCGTTTGCTGCAGCAGATCGGCAATGCGGGGCTTGAGGGCGCTGCACACGCCGCAGTGCGCGCCGCCCCACAGCACCAGCAGCGCCGGCCGCGCCAGGGCGGCCTGCCAGTCCTGCAGACTGCTCAAGATTTCGATTCCGGTTTCAGCTTCGGCAGTGGCTGTCTGCCTGTGAATTTCAGGGGGTTCTGCTGCCATGGAAATGCCTCCTTGCAGGGTGCTGCCGCGCCGGTACCGGGGCCTGCGTGCCAACCAATGCCGATGCAGCAATCAAAGCCAGAACGCCATTCCAATCAGTGCGCCGTGGTTTTGGAAAACAGCTGGATCACCGCCACGCCGGCCATGATCAGCGCCATGCCCAGCAGCGCGGCGGCGTCCACGCGCTGCTGGTACAGCACCCAGCCCACGGCGGTGATCAGCACGATGCCCAGCCCCGACCACAGCGCATAGGCCACGCCCACCGGCACCGTGCGCAGCGTGAGCGACAGGCAGTAAAACGCCACGCCATAGCCCAGCACCACCAGCACCGACGGCCCTGGCCGCGTGAAACCGGCGCTGGCCTGCAGCGCCGAGGTGGCAACCACCTCGGCCACGATGGCCAGGGCCAGGCTGGTGTAACCGTTCATGGGGTGCGCTCTCTTGCCTTTCTGGAAACCTTGCCGTGCCGCCGACTGCTCAGGCTGCTGGCATTGGCACAGGCACGGGCACGGGCGGCACCAGCCGCCCGGCGTCCAGCCGCAGCTGGCGGTCACAGCGCGCGGCCAGCGACTCGTCGTGCGTCACCATCACAAAAGCGGTGCCGTGGGCGCGTGCCAGGTGCAGCATGTGTTCAAACACGCCGTTCGCCGTGCTGCGGTCGAGGTTGCCAGTGGGCTCGTCGGCCAGCACGCAGGCCGGGCGCGTGACCAGCGCACGGGCAATGGCCACGCGCTGGCGCTCGCCGCCCGACAGCTCGGCCGGGCGGTGCTGCATGCGCTCCTGCAGCCCCACGCTGGCCAGCATGTCTGCCGCCTGCCGGGCGCATTCGGCATACGGCAGGCGGCGGATGCGCAATGGCATGGCGACATTGTCCTGCGCGCTGAATTCGGGCAGCAGGTGGTGGAACTGGTAGACAAAACCGAGCTTTTCATTGCGCAGCGCGCCCTGCTGCGCAGCCGACAGTTCTGCCAGGTTTTGTCCATGCAGCTGCACGCTGCCAGACGTGGGCGCGTCCAGCGCGCCCAGCAGGTGCAAAAGCGTGCTCTTGCCCGAGCCCGATGCGCCAACGATGGCCAGCGTTTCGCCCGCGTACACGTCCAGATCGACGCCGTGCAGCACCGTCACGTCCAGCCGCCCCTCGGTGAAGCGCTTGGTCAGGCCACGGGCCTGCAGCACCACGCTGCGGTTTGCAGGGCTGGAAAGGGTGTGGCTGTCAGATTTCAAGTGTTTTTGGCCTCCAGCGCTTGCTGCGCCTGCGCCAGCAGCTATGCTATTCATAGCGCAATGCCTCGGCGGGGTTGACGCGGCTGGCGCGCCAGCTGGGGTACAGCGTGGCGGCAAAGGCCAGCACCAGCGAAATCACGGCAATCGGCACAATGTCGCTGCTTTGCGGCTCGCTCGGCATCTTGCTGATCAGGTAGATGTCCTTGGGCAGAAAGCTGGCCTGGAAAAGCTGTTCGAGCGCCGGCACGATGACGCCGATGTTGACCGCCACCAACAGCCCCAGCAGCAGGCCGGCCAAGGTGCCAATCACGCCCACCATCGCGCCCTGCACCACAAAGATGCCCATGATGCTGCGCGGGCTGGCGCCCAGCGTGCGCAGAATGGCAATGTCGGCGCGCTTGTCCTGCACCGTCATCACCAGCGTGGACACCAGGTTGAACGCCGCCACCGCCACGATCAGCGTCAGGATGATGAACATCATGCGTTTCTCCAGCTCCACGGCGGCAAACCAGGTCTTGTTCTGCTGCGTCCAGTCGCGGATGAGCAGGTCGCCGCTCAGGCTGGCGGCCAGTTCGTAGGCCACGGCGCGTGCCTTGTGCAAATCTTTGAGCTTCAGGCGGATGCCGGTCGGGCCTTCGAGCCGGAAGATGCGCTCGGCGTCCAGGTGGTGCAGCAGCACCAGCGCCGAGTCGTATTCGTAGTGGCCCGAATCAAAGGTGCCGGCCACCGTCATCTGTTTCAGGCGCGGCACCACGCCGGCGGG
>JAGOCN010000423.1 GCA_017998735.1 Giesbergeria sp. | reverse complement strand
GAGCATCGCGCCGGACCAGTGGCCCACCTACGCGCTGGTGTTTGCCGCCGTGGGCGTGCTGGTGCTGGACGGCGCTTTGCAGTTCGTGCGCGAACGCCGGCGCCAGCGCCAGCGGCTGGCGATGGCCCGGTCCGGCACTGCCTGAGCGCCGACTTTTGTTTTTTGATTTTTGCCTGTGACACCGCGCCCCTTCCTTCCAACCCCAAAGACGACAGGACCCCTGCATGAGCACGACTGAAACCATCCGCATCGGCATTGCCGGCCACGGCAACCTGGGCCGCGGTGTTGAAGCCAGCATTGCGCGCAACCCCGACATGGCCCTGGTGGGCATCTTCACGCGGCGCGTCCCCGACCAGCTGGTGCCGCTGAACGCCGCCACGCCGGTGCATGCCATGGACGCGCTGGCACAGTTCGAGGACCGCATCGACGTGCTGATCCTGTGCGGCGGCTCCAAGGCCGACCTGCCGCAGCAGGGGCCGGAGCTGGCGGCGCGCTTCAACACCGTGGACAGCTTTGACACGCACGCGCGCATTCCCGAATACTTTGCCGCTGTCGATGCGCCGGCCAAGGCCAATGGCAAGACCGCGCTGGTGTCGGCCGGCTGGGACCCCGGCATGTTTTCCATCAACCGGGTGCTGGGCGAAGCACTGCTGCCCGACGGCGCCACCTACACCTTCTGGGGCAAGGGGCTGAGCCAGGGGCATTCGGACGCCATCCGGCGCGTGCCCGGCGTGGCCGCCGGCGTGCAGTACACATTGCCGGTGCAGGACGCCGTGGAGCAGGTGCGCAGCGGCACGCGCCCGCAGTTGTCCACCCGCGAAAAACACACCCGTGAATGCTTTGTGGTGCTGCAGGACGGCGCCGATGCCGACGCCGTGCGGGACGCCATCGCCACCATGCCGCACTACTTTTCCGACTACGACACCACGGTGCACTTCATCAGCGGCGAAGAACTGCAGCGCGACCACGCGGCCATGCCGCATGGCGGCTTCGTGATTCGCAGCGGCAACACCAGCGCCGAGCAGACCCAGGTGGTCGAATACGGCCTGACGCTGGGCAGCAACCCCGAATTCACCGCCAGCGTGCTGGTGGCCTATGCCCGTGCCGTGCACCGGCTGGCAAAAATGGGCCAGCATGGCGCCAAGACCGTGTTTGACGTGGCGCCCGGCCTGCTGTCGCCGCACAGCGCCGAGCAGCTGCGCGCGCAGCTGCTGTAACCGCAAACCCTCCTCCAGCGAAGAAGAAAAAGCGCAACCGCCATGGACGTTTTCCTGATTGCCCTGTTTGTGGCCGCCGGCCTGCACCTGGCCAAGGTGCGCTACCAGGCAGCGCGCATTGCGCTGCTGGGCAGCTACCTGGCGCCGTTCCAGCTGGAAAAGCTGATGGAAAACCTGACCCAGGGTTACCTGCGCGCGCTGGGCGAAGCCGATACAGAGCGGCGTGCGCAGATCTGGGCCTTGCTGGCCAGCACCGAAGAAACGCTGGCCGGCCAGCTTGAGCGCCTGGTGCAGGCGCTGCCCAAGGACGGGCCCGAGCAGCTGCGCGTCAGCACGCTGGCGCTGGCACTGCCCCAGGCAGACCGGCTGTTTCCCCGCGCCACCTTTGACCTGCGTGCAGCCGTGCAGGTGCATGCCCGGGGCATTGCGGACGTGGCGCACAACAGCGCCGGGCGCACGCCGCGCGACAAGGCGTTCATGCTTTCGGCCGAACTGCTGCTGCTGCAGCACACCTGCCACTGGTTCTGCAAGTCGCGCACCGTGGCCTCGGCGCGCCTGCTGGCACGCCACCAGACCTCCTACGAACAAGTGCTGGCCGCCGTGTCGCCGGCCACGCGCCGCGCCTACCAGCAGCTGGTGGGGCAATGAAGGCGGGTGCCAGCGGCAGGGGATTGCCGGGCCAGTGCGGGGCGTGCGGGGCGGTGTGGTTTGCACGGTGGCACGCTTTCAGACCATGCCCGCCGTGATTTTTTTCCGTACTTCCATGCCTTTGTTTTCTTTCCTGTCGGCCTTGCGGCCTGCTTTCCAGCCTGCTGCGCCTGCTGTGCCTGCCGCGCCTGTTGCAGGGTCGTTGCCCCGGCGCCGGACCGGAGTGGCTGCCACCGCCGCTGCACTGGCCATGGCGCTGCTGCTGCTGGCGGGCTGCTCCAGTACGGGCAAGGTGTTTGCGCCGCAGGAAAAATTCGGCTCGGTTGCCACCTATTCGCGGCTGTTCGATGCCAGCGCGCAGCAAACCTGCGAGGCGGCGCGGCGCGCGCTGCTCAGCCAGGGCTACATCGTGCACAGCGAGGGCGCCGAGCTGGTCGAGGGCAAGAAAAACTTCCAGCCCGAGGCCGATGCGCACCTGCAGATGATGATCCGCGTGGTCTGCGTGCCCGAGACGGTGGACGGCAGCGTCAGCCTGGGCTTTGTCACCGCGCTGCAGGACTCCTACACGCTCAAAAAAACCAACAACTCGGCCAGCCTGGGCGTGGGCGGGGTGGGTTCGGTGTCGCTGCCGTTCAACACCGGCGGGGGCGAATCGCTGGTCAAGGTGGGCAGCCAGACGATTGCGGACAACGACTTCTATGAAAGCTTTTTTGACCTGGTCAAGCGCTACCTGCTCAGCACCGACGCGCTGCAGCCACCGCAGCCAGACACGCCTGCCGCAGCAGACTGACGCGGACCGGGCCGCTGCCGGCCGGGCACGGCGCCGTCAAACAGCGCGTTCCTGCAGGGTGCAAGGCAGGCCTGGAATGGCGTTAAAGTGCCCTGCTGCGCAGCACGGACAAGCGGCTGCAGCTCTCTTTTTTGTAGTAACCGGCGTGGTGCCTGCGGGGCCTCGACACAAGCATAGAAAGACCCTCCATGGTCAC
>JAGOCN010000422.1 GCA_017998735.1 Giesbergeria sp. | reverse complement strand
AGCCAGGAAACGCGCGAGCACGAGGAATACCGCATGCGCCTGGAGCGCGCGCACCTCGAAACGCTGAAGCAGATCGAAGCGCAGCAGCTGATTGCCAAAGAGCAGGCCGAGGTGCTGGGCGTTGCACTGAAGAACGCCAAGATCGACATCGTTGGCGGCGAAGGCCAGTATTTCGACAGCTTTGTGCGCGCCCTGTCGGTGGGCAAGGGCATCGACGGCGCGGTGAACAAGAGCCAGACGCTGCAGGTGGCGTTCAAGGATCAGCTGGCGGGCGACCGCGACGTGGTGGAAGACCTCAAACAGCTGCTGGGCGCTGCCGGGCAATCGGCCAGCGAGTTCCAGAACCTGAGCGTGTCGGCGTTGGCCACGCAAGTTCTGCGCGACGGCAGCGACAGCCAGAAGCAGGCGCTGCAACAGCTGGTGCAGAGCTTTCGCAAGTAATAACGAGCGCTGATGCGGTCGCCTGAGATGCCGTCGTGAATCTGATTCTCGAAAACACCGACCGAGTCCCCCGTTTCACCGACATGAGATGGGTGCTCGAAACGCTGGGCATCTCCGCCGCTGACGACGACGGGTACGTGGGTGATCTCGAAATGAATCACGCCAGCGCAGGGTTTGCCACGGCACTCGGGTGGCGCTACCGCTAAACGCTGAGGCCGCGTGGTTGAAAGCCTGCAATGAAACGCACCCCCTTGTCCGTGCCGCTGCCTACCCATCAGCGCCCGGCAATCTATTAAATTGATAGCTATCAGCGCCCTATACATAAGCGCTAGAGCCACTTTTGAGCACCCATCTTCATGACCACCACGCCTGACGCGACCCCGAAAGACGCCGCCATCGACGCCAGCGTGGCCGAAAGCAGCAGCTACGACCTGCTGAAGAAGCGCCTGGAAGTTCAGGGCAGCCAGCTGCTCGCCAAGGCGCAGGCGCTCAACGCCGCTCGCGTCGAGCAGTTTGGCCAGCGCGACCAGCAACTGCTGATGCGCACCCGCGCGCGCACCGAACACAACTGCGTGGCGCGCGACCTGGCCTACATCGGCGGCAACCGGTTGCTGTTTGGCTACAACGTCTTCATGGGCCTGCGGCGCGAGACGCGGGTGGAAGACGTGTTCGCCATCTACGAACTGGCGCACCAGCAAGCCGACGCCGCAGGCACGCCGGAAAGCGACGAACTGGTGCAGATCCCGCTGGCCGGCAGCTTTCTGGACGACCCGCGCTTCATTGCCGATTTCAACGAGCTGTACACCTACTACAAGCAAGCCACGCTGCAGTTGCTGCGCCCCACGCAGGACTTTCTGCTGGCGGCCTTTCAGATCGGCCAGCAGGCGCAGGACATACGGGTGTTCCGCTGGTCGCGCGGCAACGACGGCGCGCTGCATTACGTGGACAACCGGGGCGAACGCGACCTGGCGCCGCCGCCCAGCCACGACTTCAGCTGGACGCCGCTCACGCGCGAACACCACGTCGGTGGCGCGCACCCGCATATCAACGTGCTCGACACCATCTTTGTCGAGACCACGGGCGGCACGCTTACCGTCAAGGTCGAGGACAACACCGAGACCGGCCTGGGCATCTACGACGAGCCGGTCGAGGACGCCAACCAGGCGCTGGGCGATGCCGAGATCGCCTACGCCAAGCTGGGCCTGCTGATCCTGCTGCAGGTGCGCCCGTACCGCGAAAGCACCACGCGCTACTTGGTGTTCAACCAGCGCACCCAGCAGGTGCTGCGGCTGGACGCCATTGGCGCGTCGTGCATGCAGCTGCCCGAAGACCACGGCATCATCTTTCCGGGTGGCTACTACCTGCAGTCGGGTGAACACAAGCGCTTCGATCTGCCGCCCGAGCTGACCGAACAACTGCGCTTCACGCGCATGAAACGCTCGCCCAACGGCGAAGACGTGGCGTACATTTTTTACGGCACCGTGCCGCCGCCGCAGGGCAGCCCGGCCACGCTGGATGCGGGCTGCTACGCCATCTTTACCTACAACCTGATCGAGAAATCGCTGGCGCCGCCCATCCTGGCCGATGGCTACAGCGCCTTCCCCGATGGGCGCATGCTGGTGTTCCAGGCGGCGCGCGGCGAGGCCACCCGCGTGCACCCGATGCAGCTGTGGCGCACCCCCTTCGCCACCGAAGAGTACGCCAGCCGCCAGCCGACCGGCACGGGTTTTTTCGCCCGCGTGGGCAATGCCGATCTGGTGCGCGGCATCTCTGATCTTCTGGGCATTGCACGCGCCGTGCGCGAACAGGTGCCCACCCGCACCGCCTATGAAGACCTGATCCGCCAATGCCAGCGCGCACGCGACGCCTACTTCTGGCTGGACGCGCCAGAAGTCCAGCAAGCCGCCGCCGACCTGCAGGGCATTGAGCAGGCGGCACGCGCCACCCTGGCCGAGTTCGAAAAAGTCGAAAGCATCCGCCAGGACACCAGCCGCGCCCTGCAGCGCGCCGAAGGCCAGCAGCGCGAGCTGATGACCGAGATCGCCACCCAGATGTGGCGCACCCCGCAGGACTTCGTGCGCGCGCTGGACCGGCTGCGCCAGCGGCAGGGCGAGCTGCATCTGCTGCGCGAGCTGCGCTATGCCGACCTGCCCCGCATCGATGAAATGGCCGCGCAACTGACGGCCGAGCAACAGCGCCTGGGCGAGCGGGCCATGCAGTTCCTGGCCGACGAAAAGGCCTTTGACGGGCAGCAGAAAGCGCTGGCTGCCGTGGGCGCAGCCCTGCCGCAGGCCGCCACCGCCACCTTGCTGTCGGAACAGCTGGACGCGCTGGATACCGAAGCCGCAGGCCTGGACCTGCTGAGCGAGCAGCTGGGCAACCTGCCCGGCGGCGACGCGGTGCAGCGCACCGC
>JAGOCN010000421.1 GCA_017998735.1 Giesbergeria sp. | reverse complement strand
AGCGTCGTTTGTGCACAAAGCCCAAAAGCTGCGCTGCCAGGTCGTCCTGTGCCAGCAGGCGTGCGCGGGCCGACCGGGTGCATTCGGCCCACGCTGCCAGCGTGTCGGCGTCCAGCGCGGGCAGGGCGCCTGCCTGCAGTCCGTTCCAGACGGCATGGAACCTGCGCAGCGAGGCGGGGGCCTGCAGCCAGTCCAGAAACGCATGCAGCTTGTCGTGGTGCGCCAGGTCGCTTTGCGGGTAGATCTGCCAGACCAGCGGCTGGCCCGCCCAGAGCGCGCGCACCAGCGAATCTTCCCCACGCACCAGGTTCAGGTCGCTGGCCCAGAGCAACTGGTCAAACTGCAGCTGGTCCACCGCAGAAAGGTATGAAATGGATAGCTGCTGGCGCAGGGTGCGTGTGGGCTGGAGGCCGATTTCATTGTTATTTTCAGTGCCGGTGCCGGTCTGCAGCGCCTGCACCGCCGCAGTGGCCCGCCCTGGCGTGACCAGCAGGTGCGCGGGCCGGCAAGCCGGGTCCAGATTGCCCAGCAGTGCCGGCAGCGCCACCGGCTCGTAGCAGAACAGCGACACCGCCAGTGCCTCTGGTGCCACGCCGTGCTGCGCACGCCAGGCGCTGCGGTCAAAGCGGGTCTGGCGCTGTAGCAGCTCGGGCTCGCGCAAAAGACCGCCGGTGCCGGCGGTGAAGCCGGGGTAGAAAAAATGCTTCGTCAGGCCCGCGCCCGGCCCGTTCAGCACCGGCGAGGGCAGGGCGTGGCAGCGCTGCACATACGGCTCGGCCGACAGGTATTCCAGGTTGATCCACACCGGCGCGCCGCCTTGGCCGTGCGCCTGCTGCGCAATGCCGGCCAGCACGGCAGGCGCAAGCTCGCAGCCAAAGGCTTCCACCAGCACATCGCCAAAACCCTGCGGCGGCGCCTGCAGCGGCCAGGGCAGCACCTGCACACCGGGCGCGCCCTGCGGCGCCATCCAGGCCAGCGCGCTGGCGTCGTCCACCCACAGCCGCACCTGCTGCTGGCGCGCTGCCAGGTTGGCCGCCAGCCGCCAGCACACACCGATGTCGCCAAAGTTGTCGATGACCTGGCAAAAAATGTCCCAGCGCAGCGGCGGGTGCGGCTGTGGTTGCGGGCAGGCGCCGGAATGCAAAAGGTTCGGGTCCATGGGGTGCATGGGGCGCGATGGTAGTGGGCGGATGGCGGCCAGGGGGCGCAAAAGGCACTTTCCGCAGCCCCTGCCGCCCACACAGTGCCGCCGGCCCGGCCACAATACGCGCCATGTCCGATGTGCATTCCGAAGAACTGCTGGCGCAGGTGGCGGCGCTGCCGCCGCTGCCCGGCGTGTACCGCTATTTCGACGCCCAGGGCGCGCTGCTGTATGTGGGCAAGGCGCTGAATCTCAAGCGGCGCGTTTCCAGCTATTTCCAGAAAACCCATGGCGGCACGCGCACCGGCCACATGGTGGGCAGGATTGCCCGGCTGGAAACCACCGTGGTGCGTTCCGAAGCCGAGGCACTGCTGCTGGAAAGCAACCTCATCAAGACGCTGCAGCCGCGCTACAACATCCTGTTTCGCGACGACAAGAGCTACCCGTATTTGAAAATCACCGGCGTGGCGGCCAAGGACGGCACCGGCAGCGTGCCGGGCCAGGCCTTTCCGCGCCTGGCCTATTACCGGGGCAGCATCGACAAGAAGCACCGCTATTTCGGCCCCTACCCGAGTGCCTGGGCGGTGAAGGAAACCATTTTGCTGGTGCAAAAGGTGTTTCGCCTGCGCACCTGCGAAGACACGGTGTTTGCCAACCGCACGCGGCCCTGCCTGCTGTACCAGATCAAGCGCTGCACTGCGCCGTGCGTGGACCTGATTTCGCGCGAAGCCTATGCGCACGATGTGGCGCATGCCGAAGCCATGCTGCGCGGCGAGACGCAGGAAGTGCTGCAGCAGCTGGAGCAGCGGATGATGGCGCACTCCGAAAAGCTGGAATTCGAGCATGCGGCCGAGCTGCGCAATCAGATCACGGCGCTGTCGCGGGTGCTGCACCAGCAGTCGATTGAAACCACGTCGGACAAGGATGTGGACATCCTGGCGGTGAAGGTGCAGGGCGGGCGCGCCTGCGTCAACCTGGCAATGGTGCGCGGCGGCCGGCACCTGGGCGACCGGGCGTATTTTCCGGTGCATGTGGAAGACGCTGCGGCGGTGTTTGAGGCCGAAGGCACCAATGCCGACATGGACATCGGCACAGATGCCGGTACAGACAACGAAACCGATATCGAAACCGATGCCGGCCCGCTGCCCGAAGCCGCCCGCAGCATCGAGGTGCAGGTGCTGGAAGCCTTCATTGCCCAGCATTACATGGCTGTGCCGGTGCCGTCCACGCTGGTGACCAGCGCGCCGGTGGCGCGGGCGCTGCTGGACGCGCTGGGCGCGCAGGCCGGCGTGCGCATCCATGCCGTGCACCAGCCGCGCGAGCAGCGCCGCGCCTGGCTGGACATGGCGCAGCAGAATGCCGGGCTGCAGCTGGCGCGGCTGCTGGCCGAAGAAGGTTCGCAGCAGGCGCGCACGCGTGCGCTGGCAGCAGCGCTGGACCTGCCTCAAGACGACCTGGCGCAGCTGCGCATCGAGTGTTTCGACATCTCGCACACCGCTGGCGAAGCCACCCAGGCCTCGTGCGTGGTGTTTGCAGAGCACAGGATGCAAAGCAGCCAGTACCGGCGCTACAAGATCGAGGGCATCACCGGCGGCGACGACTATGCCGCCATGCGCCAGGTGCTGGAGCGCCGCTACAGCAAGGTCGCCGAAGCGCAGCAGGAAGCCGGCGGCGCCGAGCCCGCAGCAGGGCAGGCGCGCCTGCCCGACCTGGTGC
>JAGOCN010000420.1 GCA_017998735.1 Giesbergeria sp. | reverse complement strand
CTGGCTGCAGAGCCCTTCGGGAAAGCCGGGGAAAGGCCCGGCCCCTGCGTTGCACGGCGCTTGCGGTATCCATACCGCGGCGCGCCGTGCGCCTTGTTTCCAGGCCTTTCCCCGGCTTTCGCGGGCACGTAAAAGTGCATAACCCGCTCTAGGCCATGCGGCTGCTGATCGTGGCCGTGGGCCAGCGCGTGCCCGACTGGGCGCAAACCGCCTACGACGACTACGCCAAGCGTTTTCCGCCCGAACTGAAGGTGGAACTGAAGGCGGTGAAAACCGAGCCGCGCGGCTCCAAGACGTTGCAAACCCTGTATGCCGCCGAACGCGAACGCATCGAAGCCGCTATTCCGCGTGGCATGCGCGTGGTGGTGCTGGACGAGCGCGGCACCAGTTTGAGCACCAAGGCACTGGCCGAGCGCCTGCAGGGCTGGCAGCTGGGCGGTGACGATGTGGCGCTGGTGATTGGCGGGCCTGACGGGCTGGACCCGGCCTTTCGCCAGGCCGCGCACGAACGCATCCGCCTGTCCGACCTGACCCTGCCGCACGCCATGGTGCGCGTGCTGCTGATCGAGCAGCTCTACCGGGCCTGGTCGGTCAATGCCGGGCACCCGTACCACCGGGAGTGACGGGGCTGGCAGGCAAGGCTGGCGCCGGGAAGCAGCAGGACGGTGGGCTGTGCACGGGTGCATCTTTGTGCCCGCTGGCGGACTGGTTTTGCTTTCTCTGTCTCAAGGAGAGGGCGGGGGTGAGGGTCGGGAGCGCTGGAGCCTGGCGCACTGCCAAACCAGCCACCATTCCACCGCAAGGCCCCCTGAAACACCCGCTGGCAAATCTGCATTTGCTCCCGATTTAATAGCTGCCAGCGCAAGCCTGTATTGCGCTGGAGGCACTTTTGACTCTTATTTTTCCATGCCCGACTTCATCTACCTTGCCTCGCAAAGCCCGCGCCGCAGCCAGTTGCTGGACCAGCTGGGCGTGCGCCACACCTTGCTGCTGCCGCTGCCCGGGGATGCCGCCGAGCCGGACGCCGAAGCACTTGAAGCGCTGCTTCCCGGCGAAGCACCGCTGGCCTATGTGCAGCGCGTCACCGCCCTGAAGCTGGACGCCGCTGCAGCGCGCCTGGCGCGGCGCGGCCTGCCGCCGGCACCGGTGCTGTGCGCCGACACCACGGTGGCGCTGGGCCAGCGCATTCTGGGCAAGCCGGACAGCGTGCAGGACGCCATGCAGATGCTTGCCGCCCTGGCCGGGCGCACGCACCGCGTGCTGACGGCGGTGGCGCTGCAGGCCGGGGCCAGGCGCCAGGCGGCGGTGTCGATTTCACGTGTCACCTTTGCTGCCCTGGCGCCAGCGCAGATTGCCGCCTACGCCGCCAGCGGCGAACCGATGGGCAAGGCCGGCGCCTATGCCATCCAGGGGCGGGCTGCGGCGCACGTGCGGCGCATCAGCGGCAGCCATTCGGGCATCATGGGCCTGCCGCTCCACGAGACGGCGCAGCTGCTGCGCGCCGCCGGCGTGGCAGTCTGACGGCCACCTTGCCGGACTTCAGGCGGCGCTGATGGACAACATGCAACAAGAAATACTGATCAACTGGTCGCCGCAGGAAACACGCGTTGCGGTGGTGGAAAACGGCGCCGTGCAGGAACTGCACCTGGAGCGCACGCTCGAGCGCGGGCTGGTCAGCAACGTCTACCTGGGCAAGGTGGTGCGGGTGCTGCCCGGCATGCAGTCGGCGTTCATCGACATCGGCCTGGAGCGCGCCGCCTTTTTGCATGTGGCCGATGTGTGGCAGCGCCAGCCCGAGGGCGAGGCACCGGTGTTTGCGCGCAAGAACGAAGCGCAGGTGCCGATTGAAAAACAGATATTCGAAGGCCAGGCGCTGGTGGTGCAGGTCATCAAGGACCCGATCGGCAGCAAGGGCGCGCGCCTGTCCACGCAGATCAGCATTGCCGGGCGGCTGCTGGTATTTTTGCCGCAGGACGACCACATCGGCGTGTCGCAAAAAATTCCGGCCACCGAACGCGATGCGCTGCGGGCGCGCCTGCAGGCGCTGGCCGGCACCAAGGCCACCGGCGGAGGCGGCGGCTTCATCCTGCGCACCAACGGCGAAGACTCCACCGACGCCGAACTGGCCGAGGACATTGCCTACCTGCGCAAGACCTGGGCGCGCACCAAGGAGGCCGCCCTGAAGCTGCCGCCCACCTCGCTGCTGCACCAGGACCTGAGCCTGCTGGAGCGCGTGCTGCGCGATCTGGTGGGCGAGCAGACCGGCAGCATCCGCATCGATTCGCACGAGCAGTTTGCCGTGCTGCAGGCCTTTGGCCGCGAGTTCATGCCGGCCGCCGAACCCAAGCTGCAGCACTACAAGGGCGAGCGGCCGATCTTCGACCTGCATTCCATCGACGAGGAAGTGGACCGAGCGCTGGGCCGGCGCGTGGATTTGAAGTCCGGCGGCTACCTGATCATTGACCAGACCGAGGCGCTGACCACCATCGACGTCAACACCGGCGGCTTTGTCGGAGCGCGCAACTTTGATGAAACGATTTTCAAGACCAACCTGGAGGCGGCGGGCTCAATAGCCCGCCAGCTGCGGCTGCGCAACCTGGGCGGCATCATCATCGTAGATTTCATCGACATGGCGCAGGTGGCGCACCAGAGCGCGGTGCTGGCCGAGTTTCGCAAGCAGCTGGCGCGCGACCGGGTGAAAACCATGGCCGGCGGGTTCTCGCAGCTGGGGCTGGTGGAGATGACGCGCAAGCGCACCCGCGAGTCGCTGGCGCATGTGCTGTGCGAGCCGTGCAGCGCCTGCCAGGGGCGCGGCGCGCTAAAAACTGCGCGCAGCGTGGCCTACGACATCCTGCGCGA
>JAGOCN010000041.1 GCA_017998735.1 Giesbergeria sp. | reverse complement strand
AGCAATTCGATGATGCTTTCCAGTTCCCAAAAGCCGTTTTTGGGCGCCTCTGCACCGGTAAGCACGGCGGGCGCGCTTTGCTTTGATGGCGTAGCCTCGTGCAACCGCGCCGCTTCCAGCCTTGCCAGCAGCTGGTCAAAATCAAGTGCCATCAGCGTCTGCCAGTCAGCGCCAAACAGCTGGTCACGCTGCACGGGCGTGAACCCGCTTTGCACGTATTTGTCCATGTTGGCGCAGGCTTCCCACACGGTGTGCAGCGCATGGGTGCTTTGCTGCCTGCGCTGCAGGTCTTGGATGTGGTTGAGTTTGTCCAGCAACCGCGCTTTCAGCACCTCGTGCTTTTCAAGCTGCTCGCCCCGGTTGTTCATGATTTCAAAGTAGTGGTTGAGGTCGGTGTCTTCGGGCACTTCCACCCTCAGCAGCTGTACCCGCTCCAGCAAAAACCGGGCAAACACCTGCCGACTGACACCGGCCTGCGCGCACCTCGTTCTGAGTTCGCGGCCAATGGTGTCCAGCCCGGCCCAGATGGCATCGGCGCCATCGCGGTCCAGTGCAGCGACGCCTTGTCCGCCTTGGCGGTGCACATGGCGCTCTTCCTTCTTGTAAATCGTTTGCAGCGCGTGCGTTGAAGCTTCACGGCTTTCAAAGCGGATGTTCATGCGTTCATACCAACCAAACGCAGACGCATCCTGGCGGCGAAGGCAGGCCACCAGCAGCGACAAGGTGGTAAACCGCTGCTGGCCGTCAATCAGCTCCCACACGCGCTTTCCATCGTCCATCGTGCGGCTGTGCACCACCAGCGTGCCAACGTAGTAATTGCCATCTGCCATGCCCTGCGCACCCTCTGCGCCCTGCATTCCTTTGACGGCACAGTCCAGCACGTCCTGGATCAGCTGACTGATTTCGCCTTCGCCCCAGGCATAGTTGCGCTGGTACAGGGGAATCAGATAGTCCAGCGGGTCGCTCAAAAGCGCTTTGACCGACAGCAGTGCAATCTCACTTGGTTTTTGCATCGCCTGCCTCCCAGTAATTCATTTCTTTGAACAGCGCCACCAACGCTTCCAGGTTTTCTGGTTTCTTGCTCTCAGACTGCGCCCTCGGCTTCACGGCAGGCAAGCTGTGTTGCAAAAAATCACCCGGCTCTACCGCTTCACGCAGTGCACTAAAGACATTGTTTTTCAGCACATGGTTGTCCATGGTGGCCAGCTGCACTGCATACATTTCCAGCCGGACACGGTAGGCCCAGATAAAAGCCTTTTCAATGGCCGCAGACAGCTGCTCGTGGCCAAACCGGTCGATGTAGTACATCAGCAGGCAATCAAACATGCAGCGCACATAGCGGTCGCCCTGGCGGTGCCGTCCTGGGTAGCTTTCCAGGGTCTGCAAAATGCGCGGCGCCCTGCCCGTCAGCGGCGCATGGCCCAGACTGCCAGTCCATGCCAGCGCGCCGTCCTTGCCCGGCTCCCGGTGAAAGCCCTGGCTTTGGTAGTGCGCCACCCATTCAAAAAAACGCCGGCCATTGACCATGGGCGCGTCCAGCTGGAAGGGGTACTCCATGCTGGCCCCGTCCATGCGCTGGCCCATGTGTCTGTTGTAGTTGTCGACCATGCGCAAAGGCTGCACAAAGCGGTAGCGCTTGACCCGGTGCAGGGTGACACCTTTGAACAAACCTGTCTGCTCTTTGCCAAAACTGCGCGCCGACCTGCCACGGCACCATTGGCGCACCCGGTACAAATAGTCGGCAAACAGCTGCGCCAGCACGTCGCCGCTGCACGCCTCCCAGACGCGCACCGTCTGCGCCTGCAAGGCTTTTTCTTCGTCGCTGAACTCGCGCAGGTGAAAGGCCTTGAGCAAATCGTGCGGATTCAAATCCAGCCCCCGCGCGTTTTGCGCATCAAAGAACTGAAAGGCTTCTGACACGCTGCCCAGCGTCACGCACACCAGCTCGCAGCGGTGCAGCAAAAAATGCACCAGCGCCTGCACCTCGTCCAGCCCAAGCCGGCCCACATGGCGCACGATCTCCTGGTAGTTCAGCCAGACATTGCGCCTGGAAAGGTCGCTGGGGAACTGCGGATTGAACAGCTTCCCGCCCAGCGCCTCCAGCCCCTGGCGCAACCCCTTGTCCTCACCCTCCCAGGTGTCCGGCAGGTGCTTTAGCAGGGCATGCACCAGCAGCAACAGCGTCACGGTGCGCTGCTGCCCGTCCACGATGTTCAGCTTGCCTTTTTCATCTTTGTGCAGCACCACGGTGCCCAGGCGGTAGGCCATTTTGTCCTGGTGCGTTGCCAGATCGGCCAGCAACTGGTGGACATGCTTGCCCGTCCATTTGTAGGGGCGCTGGTATTCGGGAATGTGCAGATCGGCCAAAGTCAGCAGCTGGGGCACTTTGCGGATGGTCTTTTCCAGCAGCCCGACGGGCGCGTCTGCGGTGAAAGCGCCAGAGACCGTCATGCCTTCTCGTGCGTTCATTGAAGCCCCTGATTCACTGACCACTTGAAGACGCAGCTTGCGGGGTCAAGGGGAAAGATTTTTTCGGCAGTGGTGCCCAGCGTTGCCAATGCCTTGGAATGCACACCGAGAAATTCAACATTACCCACTCCAGCTCCTGCTCGTTACATGCCGCGCATTATGTAACCAGTCATTTCTTGAAGCTTGGCGGCTCGGTGCATGCAGGCAGCGCAGCACCTGCCATTGCCGTCTTGTGCCAATGCGGCAAGGCAAGGCGCGCAACCTGCAGCCGCCGTCAGCGCAAGAACGCTTCAGGCCGAAGCCGGCGGCGCGCTTTCCGGCGCCAGCTTGTCTTGCGTGCGGGTGTCGAAGTCGCTGGCGTCGTGGCGTTCGTGCAGCTGGCTGGCCGGGTCGCCAAAAGTGCGGTTGACTTTGCGGCCGCGCTGCACCGCCGGGCGCTGGGCAATCTGGTCGGCCCAGCGCAGCACATGGGTGTACTGCTGCACCTGCAGGAATTCGCCCGCCTCGTACAGCTGCCCCTTGGCCAGCGCGCCATACCAGGGCCACACTGCCATGTCGGCCACCGTGTAGTCGCTGCCGGCCAGGTATTCGTGCTCTGCCAGGCGCTGGTCAAGCACGTCCATCTGGCGCTTGACCTCCATGGCATAGCGGTCGATCGGGTACTGCATCTTGCTCGGTGCATAGGCATAGAAATGCCCGAAGCCGCCGCCCAGAAACGGCCCGCTGCCCATCTGCCACATCAGCCACGACAGGCATTCGGCGCGTCTGGCGGCTTCCTGGGGCACGAAGGCGCCAAACTTTTCCGCCAGGTGCAGCAGGATGGCGCCGGACTCGAACACCCGCACCGGGTGCGCCGCGTCGCTGCGGTCCATGAGCGCCGGAATCTTGGAGTTGGGGTTCACCGCCACAAAGCCGCTGCCAAACTGCGCGCCTTCCTGGATGTTGACCAGCCAGGCGTCGTATTCGGCGCCCGTGTGGCCGGCCGCCAGCAGCTCTTCCAGCATCACCGTGACTTTCACGCCGTTGGGCGTGGCCAGCGAATACAGCTGCAGCGGGTGTTTTCCCACGGGCAGCGCCTGCTCGTGCGTGGCGCCGGCCACCGGGCGGTTGATGCTGGCGAACTTGCCGCCGTTGTCCGGGTTCCATTGCCAGATGGCGGGCGGGGTATAGGGGACGGGTGAAGTCATTCGCAAAGCTCCTGTGCAACAGGGCGAAAAACACCGCCTTTCGGCCCTGCCGCCCCGGTGCCAAAGAGTGTAGCCAGCCCTGCGCAGCAACCAGGACTCGCTGGTGACGCAAGCCCCCTTGCGCTGCAACGCCCATGCCCAGGCCAAAGCCACAGGGGCGGTGCCTGGCGCCAGCCTGCCCCGGGCGGCTTGCAGCCGGGCGGCAGAAAGCAACTCAAAAACACTTGAGAATGCCAGGTTTTGCTATTGAAAAAAGAGCTGCCGGCGCAAGCGGGGCCTGCGCTGGAGCCACTTTTTACCCAAAAATTCCCCACCACCGCACCGCCCCTGACGCCCCGGCCCCCAGCAGCACCACCAGCAAAAACGGCAGCCGGGCCCACAGCGCCAGCGCGGCCACCGCCAGGGCTGCCAGCCGTGCGTCCAGCACCAGCGCGGTGCCGGCGGCAAAGGTGTTCATCACCGTCAGCGCCGACAGCAGGGCCACCGTGAGGGCGCCGGCCACGCGGGCCATGCGCGGATGGTGCAGCCAGCGGGCGGGCACGGCATAGCCGGCCAGCTTGGTCAGAAAGGAGGCCGCACAGGCCAGCACGATGGCGCTCCAGAGCGTCATGGCGCGTCCCGTTCGCCAGTGGCAGGCACAGGGGCAATGGAAATGGCATTGGCCGGAACAGCAGGCGGCGCCTGCGCGGGCGCGCCTGCACACGGGTCGCGCCCCCATGCACCCCAGGCGGCGCCCAGCACGGCGGCCAGCAGGATTGGCAGGCCAGGCGGCAGCAGCGGCACGGCCAGCGCGGTGGCCACGCCGCACACCAGCGCCAGCGCCACGGGTTCGCGCTGGCGCAGGCGCGGCCACAGCAGGCCCAGAAAGGCGGCCACCGCCGCGCCGTCCAGCCCCCAGCGGCGCGGGTCGCCCAGCGCGTCGCCCAGCACGGCGCCCGCAAAGGTGAACAGGTTCCAGAGCAGAAACACGCCGATGCCGGCAGTCCAGAAGCCGCGCCGCTGCTCGCCCGATGTGCTCTGGCCTGCAGCGGTGGCGGCGGACTCGTCAATGCTCAGGTGCGCCGCCAGCCATTTGCGCCAGCCGGTGGGCGCCAGCAGGTGGTTCATCTGCATGCCATAGACCGCGTTGCGCACCCCCAGCAGCGCCGCAGCGCCCGCAGCCGCCGAAGCCGCGCCGCCGCCCGCCACCACGCCAATGAAGGCGAACTGCGAGCCGCCGGTGAACATCAGCAGGCTCAGCGCCATCGCCTGCCACACGCTCAGGCCCGCCGCCACCGCCAGCGCACCAAACGACAGGCCATACAGCCCGGTGGCGACAGCAATGGACAGGCCCATGCGCACGGCAGGGGTCAGCCAGGCAGGAGCGGCAAAAGAAGGCAGGGCAGGCACTGAAAAGAGGGAGAAAGAGAAAGAACGAAAGAGGGACAGAAAAGGCGCGCACGGAGCATGCCGCACCGGGGCTTCATGTTTTCAGGGTGTTTTAGGGCTCCAGCGCAATGGGGGCATGCGCCAGCAGCTATTGTTTTGATAGTGAATCTGACCGTTCCATCACACCGGCACCCTTGGGCTTCTGGCTTCTGGCTTCTGGCCCGCCTTTGCTCAGCAGGCCAGAAAGCGCGTACCCAAAGGGTAGACCGCTGCGCTCAATGCGCCTCGTCCCAATTTTTGCCCACCCCCACCTCGGCCAGCAGCGGCACGTTCAGTTCGGCCACGCCGGCCATCAGGCGCGGGATTTCTGCCTTGAGCCAGTCCACCTCGCCTTCGGGCAGCTCGAACACCAGTTCGTCGTGCACCTGCAGCACCATCAGCACCTCGGGCTTTTGCGCGTCCAGCACTTCCTGCACCTGCACCATCGCCAGCTTGATCAGGTCGGCGGCGGTGCCCTGCATGGGCGCGTTGATGGCGGCGCGCTCGGCGCCGCTCCTGCGCGGGCCATTGGGGCTGTTGATTTCCGGCAGGTACAGGCGCCGGCCCAGCACGGTCTCCACATAGCCCTGCGCCTTGGCCAGCGCACGGGTGTCGTCCATGTAGCGCTTGACGCCGGGGTAGCGCTGAAAGTAGCGGTCGATGTAGGCGGCAGCGGCCTTGGTTTCAATGCCCAGGCTTTTGGACAGGCCAAAGCTGCTCATGCCGTAGATCAGGCCAAAGTTGATGACCTTGGCATAGCGGCGCTGCTCGCTGGACACTTGGTCCACGGCCACGCCAAACACCTCGGCGGCGGTGGCGCGGTGCACGTCCAGGCCTTCCCTGAAGGCGTGCAAGAGCGATTCATCGCCGCTCAGGTGCGCCATGATGCGCAGCTCGATCTGGCTGTAGTCGGCGCTGGCAATCACGCGGCCCGGCGGCGCCACAAAGGCAGCGCGGATGCGCCGGCCTTCGGGCGTGCGGATGGGGATGTTCTGCAGGTTCGGCTCGTTGCTGGACAGCCGCCCGGTGACGGCAATGGCCTGCGCATAGTGCGTGTGCACGCGGCCGGTGCGCGGGTTGGCCAGTTGGGCGAGCTTGTCGGTGTAGGTGCCCTTGAGCTTGGACAGGCTGCGGTGCTCCAGCAGCTTGGCGGGCAGCGGGTAGTCCAGCGCCAGCTTTTCCAGCACCTCTTCGTCGGTGCTGCGCGCACCCGTGGCGGTTTTCTTCACCACCGGCATGCCGAGCTTGTCAAAGAAGATTTCGCCCAGCTGCTTCGGGCTGGCCAGGTTGAAGGGCTGGCCGGCAATTTCGTAGGCTTCGGCCTCCAGCTGCACGATGCGCTGGCCCAGTTCGTGGCTTTGCGCGGCCAGCAGGGGCGCGTCGATCAGCACGCCGTTGCGCTCGATGCGAAACAGCGCTTCGCTGCTGGCCATTTCCAGTGCGTAGATGCCGCGCAGCTTGTCGTTCGCCTGCAACTGCGGCCACAGCACCAAATGCACGCCCAACGTCTGGTCGGCGTCCTCGCCCGCATACAGCGCCGCCTTGGCGACATCGACCTGCGCAAACGGAATCTGGTGCGCGCCCTTGCCGCACAGGTCTTCGTAGGTCAGGCCGCCGCGCCCCAGGTGGCGCAGGGCCAGGCTGGACAGGCCGTGCGGCTTGTGCACTTCCAGCACATAGCTTTGCAGCATGGTGTCGTGCGCATAGCCGCGCACCTCGATGCCGCAGTTGGCCAGCACATGGCGGTCGTACTTGACATGCTGGCCCAGCTTGGGGCGGGTTGCGTCTTCCAGCCACGGCTTGAGCTTGGCCAGCACCTCGTCAAACGGCAATTGCTTGGGCGCGTCCGGCCCGGCATGGCGCAGCGGCACATAGGCGGCTTCACCCGGCGTGATGCTGAACGACAGGCCGATCAGCTCGGCGCGCAGGGCGTCGAGCGAATTGGTTTCGGTGTCCAGTGCGACCAGTTCGGCGCTTTGCAGGCGCTCCAGCCAGCGGTCAAACGCTTCCCAGGTCAGCACCGTGTCGCATTGCAGGTCGGGGTTGCCGGTGGCGTCCAAGGCAGTGTCCGTGCCGTCGGTTTCGGCAAACAGGTCGTTGGTGTCGCCCTTGGCGGGCTTTTTGCGGCCTGTGGTGCCTTCGCCTTCTGCCTTTGCAGCAGCGCTTCCATTGCCTTTGCCCTGGCCATTGCCGTTGTCCAGGGCATATGCCAGCGACTTGAAACCGTACTCTTCGTACAGCGCCCGCAGTGGCTCCACCTGCGGCGTGCCGACCAGCAAGGTGTCAAGCTGCGGCAGGCTGGCCACCTCTGCGCTCAGGTCGCAGTCGGTCTTGATGGTGACCAGCTGGCGCCCGGTGGGCAGCCAGGCCAGCGCGCCGCGCAGGTTTTCGCCTGCCGCGCCCTTGATGTCGCCGGCCTGCGCAATCAGCGCGTCCAGCGATCCGTACTGCATCAGCCACTTGGCGGCGGTCTTGGGGCCGACCTTGGGCACACCGGGCACGTTGTCCACCGCATCGCCCACCAGCATCTGAAAATCGACCATCAGCTGCGGCGGCACGCCAAACTCGGCTGTCACCCCAGCCACATCGCGGCGCTTGCCATTCATGGTGTCGATCACCATGACGCGCTCGTTCACCAGCTGGCTCAAATCCTTGTCGCCACTCGATATCACCACGTCCACGCCCTGCTGCGCGGCTGCCACGGCCAGCGTGCCGATGACGTCGTCGGCCTCCACGCCGTCAATCGCCAGCACCGTCCAGCCGAGCAGGCGCACGATGGTGTGGATGGGCGCAATCTGCGCGCGCAGGTCGTCCGGCATGGGCGCGCGCTGCGCCTTGTACTGCGGGTACAGGTCGTCGCGGAAGGTCGGGCCGGGGGCGTCAAAAATGCAGGCGGCGTAGTCGGCCTGCACTTCCCGGCGCAGCGACTGCAGCATGTTGATCATGCCGCGGATGGCGCCGGTGGCGGCGCTGGCGGGGTCGCCCGGCACAGCGCGCAGGTCGGGCATGGCGTGGTAGGCGCGGTAAAGGTAGCTGGAGCCATCGACCAGCACCAGGGTCTTGTTTTGGGTCATGGGCACAATTGTGCATGGGGCCGGCACGGCAGAAGGCGCCGCCTACAATCGCGCCATGCGCGCTTCAACCCTCCTTTTTTTGCTGGCCCTGGCCACCGGCCCTGTCTTGGCCCAAACTTCTGCCCAAAACCCTGTCCAGCCCACTGAACAAGAGCGCGAGCAGCTATTGAATCAGGAGCAAAAGCAGGAAGGTCGGCGCAACCAGCGCGTCGAGCGCATCCGCATCGAGGACGAAGGCAGCCGCGTGGACGAACTGCGCATTGGCGGCCAGACGCAGTCGATCACGGTGCAGCCCAAGGTGGGCAACTTGCCAGCATACGAAGTACAGCCGTCCGACGGCGTGCGCAACCGACCGCGCAACGGCGCCGAAACCGACACCGGTTCGCGTGTCTGGAACCTGAAGAAGTTCTGATTTCCTGCAGCTGGGCGGACGGGCGGACGCGCTGCGCTTTGTGTTCCAGGCTGCAGGGTTTCAAGGGCAGTGTTCGCCGCCCTGTCCGGTGCACCCCATGCAATCCATGCACCCCATGCATTCCATCCGAGTGCAGCCCAAAACCCTTTCCGCACGCCCTGCCCTGTCTGACCCGAACCTGCGCCCGCTTTCTTCACAGGCTGGCGCAGAACTTCACTTCAGCCTGCCTTTTTTTCACCCTCACCCCTGGTTTTTGAGCGATGGCCGTATTTACCCCTGTTTCCTCCCCCGAGGCCAGCGCGCTGCTGCGCCGGCTTGGCCTTGGCGCGCTCACGTCGCTGCGCGGCATTGAAGGCGGCATTGAAAACACCAACTACTTTGTCACCTGCGATGCGGGCGAATTTGTGCTGACGCTGTTCGAGCGCCTGACCGCCGAGCAGCTGCCGTTTTATTTGCACCTGATGAAGCACCTGGCCAGCGCCGGCATTCCGGTGCCCGATCCGCAGGCCGATGCCGCAGGGCGCATCCTGCACAGCGTGTGCGGCAAGCCGGCCGCCGTGGTCAACAAGCTGCGGGGCCGCAGCCAGCTGGCGCCGCAGGCGGTGCACTGCGCTGCCGTGGGCGACATGCTGGCGCGCATGCACCTGGCCGGGCGCGGCTTTGGACTGCAGCAGCCCAACC
>JAGOCN010000419.1 GCA_017998735.1 Giesbergeria sp. | reverse complement strand
ATTCACACCTGGCCCGAGTCGGGTTATGTAACGCTGGACGTGTATGTGTGCAACTACTCGACCAACAACCGCCCCAAGGCGCAAAAGCTGTTTGACGACCTGCAGGCCGCGTTCAGCCCGAACGACCCGCACCTGCACCGCGTCGAGCGCGCCTGAATGCCGGGCCTGAACGCCGCCGTGCCAGCCCCGCGCTATGTGGCCGAGCGCCTGAGCGCGGATTTCGGCTTTTATTTGCGCGAAAGTGCACCGCTGGCGCAAAAGCAGTCGCCCTGGCAGCACATCGAGGTGTTTGACAACGCGCTGTTTGGCCGCGTGATGCGCATCGACGGCTGCTTCATGACCTCCGAGCGCGACGAGTTTTTCTACCACGAGCCAATGGTGCACCTGCCCGCCATTGCCCACCCCGGGCCTCGCAGCGCGTTGGTGGTGGGCGGCGGCGATGGCGGCGCGGCCGAAGAACTGCTCAAGCACCCCAGCATGCAGCGCGTGGTGCTGGCCGAGCTGGACGCCTGCGTGGTGCAGCTGGCGCGCGAATGGCTGGGCAACATCCACAAAGGTGCCTTTGACGACCCGCGCCTGGTAGTGCGCATTGGCGATGCCCGCGCGCTGATCGAATCGTGCAGCGAGCGCTTTGACCAGATCGTGCTGGACCTGACCGACCCTTTCGGCCCGGCGCTGGACCTGTACACGGTGGAGTTCTATGCCGCCTGCCGGCGCGCATTGACCCCCGGCGGCGTGCTGTCGCTGCACCTGGGCTCGCCCATCCACGTGCCTCAGACCATGGCGCGCATTGTGGCGTCGCTGCATGCGGCCTTTCCCATCGTGCGCCCCTATTTGCAGTACGTGCCGCTGTACGGCACGCTGTGGTGCATGGCCATGGCCTCAGACACGACCGACCCGGCCCTGCTGGGCGAGGCCGAAGTGGACGAACGCATTGCCGCCCGCGGCCTGCAGGACCTGCAGCTGTACAACGGCGCCGTGCACCAGGCGCTGCTGGCGCAGCCGAACTTTGTGCGCACCCTGCTGGCGCAGCCCGCCAAGCCGATTCACCGGGGCGGCACGCTGGACGAGGCCATTGACCCGGGCAGCCTGCCGGCGGTGCTGGTCACGGCAGCGGTCTGACCCGGCGGCGCTTTGCCGCAACACGCAAACCCCACAACGCCCTTGGATGAGGGCGTTTTTTTGGTTTGAATGCTACTGAATACATAGCTGCTGGCGCTTACTGCACCTGCGCTGGAGGCCGTTTTTACCCAAAATTCACCTGCCCGCACCCGGAGCACCAGCGCCCTGGCTTCGGGCCGGACCCTGCGCAGGCCATGGCCGATCGCGGCACTGTTGCGAACGGCAGTGCACGGCCACGCCTGCACAGCGCTTTCTGCGCCAGGGCCGGCGCCTGGGCGTGCAGGAAACCGGTGGTAACCTGATCGCTTTTTTGGGCAAGGACATCCGCATGGGCGCGCAATGGAAAGCAAAAGGCAAGGCGCAGGCCGCCGACGCCAGGGGCAAGCTGTTTGGCAAGCTGGCCAAGGAAATCATGGTGGCCGCGCGCGGCGGGGCCGACCCGGCGGGCAACTCCAAGCTGCGGCTGGTGCTGGAGCAGGCGCGCAAGGTGTCCATGCCCAAGGACACACTGGAGCGTGCCATCAAGAAGGGCGCCGGCATCGGCACCGACGCCGCCACCTTCGAGCATGTGGTGTACGAGGGCTTTGCGCCGCACCAGGTAGCGGTGATGGTTGAATGCCTGACCGACAACGTCAAACGCACCGCACCCGAGATGCGCGTGCTGTTTCGCAAGGGGCAGCTGGGCACGTCCGGCGCGGTGGCCTGGGACTTTGACCATGTCGGCATGATCGAGGCCGAACCCGCCCGCGCCGATGCAGACGCCGACATGGCCGCCATCGAAGCCGGTGCGCAGGACCTTGAACCCGGCGAGGAAGACGGCAGCACCCTGTTCTGGACCGAACCCACCGACCTGGACCTGGTCAGCCGCGCGCTGCCGGCGCAGGGCTTCACGGTGCTGTCGGCCAAACTCGGTTACCGACCGAAAAACCCGGTCGACCCGGCCAGCCTGAGCGCCGAAGCGCTGGAAGAAGTGGAAGCCTTTCTGGCCGCCATCGACGCCAACGACGATGTGCAGAACGTCTACGCGGCGCTGGGCTGAACCAGAGGAAGCCGGGCAACGCAGGTCTGCACCGGATTGAATGCATGGACAGGAACTGGCAGCGCGCTGTTGCAATGCAGGCCCTGGCCTGGCTGATTTTTCTGCTGTCCGCGTGGGCGGGCGTGGCCCAGGCGCAGGTGTACCGCTGCGGCAACACCTACAGCAACGCAGCCTGTGCCAACGGGCGCTCCGTCGATGTCACCCCCCCGGTCAGCGATCCGGCGGGTCCGCGCACCGTTCTCATTTACCTGTGCCAGCACCCTGCCGACCGGCTGGCCTGGCATGCCAGCCCCTGCAGCCACGCCGGCCTGGCCCTGGAGCGCACCGAGCGCGTGCCCTCCGACCTGGACTGGCCGCAGCAGGTGGCGTTTGCCAACCGGCTTCGTGCGCAGGCGCAGGCGCAGGCGCAGACCACAGCAAACGCAGCCCCGGCGCGCTCCGGTTCGTCCGAAGCCCCCAGCCGCCAGCGGCAATGCCAGGCGCTGGAAGAGCGCGTCCGGGAGCTGGACCGCATGGGCCGTGCCGGCAGCCAGCATTACGACCTGGACCGGGTGCGCAGCGAACGCAAGAAAGCCCGGGACGCACAGTTTCGCCTGAAGTGCAGGTGAGCAGCGATAGCAATAGCGTTGTTGGTGGCGCATTTTTGCCCTGACCGGCTTGAAGCCCTTCAGCAGAAGGCGCTGGATTTTGCTATTGAAAAAGGAGCTGCTGGCGCAGG
>JAGOCN010000418.1 GCA_017998735.1 Giesbergeria sp. | reverse complement strand
TGGGCGTGATCATCTGGGTGCTGCCGCGCCTGCTGCGCACCCCGCTGGTGGGCGCCGCCTGGGTGCTGCTGGGCGGTGCACTCATCAACACCGGCATTGCCAGCGCCATTGGCGCCATTGGTTCGGGCTGGACGGACGGCATGGAGTACCTGGAAATTCCATGGCAGATCGGCATCTTCATCGTCGCCGGCTTTGTCTGCATCATCGGCCCGGTGCTCTACACGCTGGTCAACCGCAAGGTCGAGTCGCTGTATGTGAGCGTCTGGTACATGGTGGCGGCGCTGCTGTGGATTGCGCTGCTGTTCATCGTCGGCAAGCTGCCCGGCGTGCACACCGGGGTGCAGCAGGCCACCACCAACTGGTGGTACGGGCACAACGTGCTCGGGCTGTGGTTCACGCCGATCAGCGTGGGGGCAATTTATTACTTTCTGCCCAAGATCATTGGCCGACCGGTGCGCTCGTACAACCTGTCGATCCTCGGGTTCTGGACGCTGGCTTTCTTCTACGGCCAGGTGGGCGGCCACCACCTGATTGGCGGGCCTATTCCTGGCTGGCTGACCACGCTGTCGATCGTGCAAAGCATGATGATGATCATTCCGGTGGCGGCTTTCAGCATCAACATGGCCGGCACCATGTGGGGGCGCATGCACCTGGCGCGCTACTCGCCCACGCTGCGCTTCATGATGTTTGGCGGTTTGATGTACATGCTGTCGTCGCTGCAGGGCTCTTTCGAGGCGCTGCGCTCCATCAACCAGGTGGCGCACTTCACGCACTTCACCGTGGCGCACGCCCACCTGGGCGGCTATGCCTTTGTCACCATGGTGCTGTTTGGCGCCATCTATTTCATGATGCCGCGCGTGCTGAACTGGGAATGGCCGTACCCGCGCCTGATCACGCTGCAGTTCTGGCTGGCGGCGGTGGGCGTGATGATTTACTTCATCGGCCTGTCCATTGGCGGCTGGCTGCAGGGCCTGGCCATGCTGGACGCCGAGCGGCCGTTCATGGACTCGGTGGCGGTCACGCTGCCCTACCTGCAGTGGCGCAGCGTGGGCGGCGCGCTGATGGTGGCAAGCCATGTGATTTTTGTCGGCCACTTCCTGGCCATGGCGCTGCGCTTTGGCCCGTCGCGCACCGGTGCCGCGCTGTTTGCGCCGCACAGGAACCTGGAAACACTGGAGCACGCACATGGAAAATGAAGTCAAGCTGGCCGCCGGCGCCATGGTGGCGCTGGGCGTGGCCACGGCGGCGCTGGTGGTGCTGCCCTACATCCAGGTGCGCGACATCCAGCCGCCCGAGGGACTGAAGCCCTACACCAGCGCCCAGCTGCGCGGGCGCAATGTGTACGTGGCCAATGGCTGCGTCTATTGCCACACCCAGCAGCCACGCGACCGCAACCTGGGGCCCGACCACCTGCGCGGCTGGGGCCGGGCGTCGGTGCCGGGCGACTATGTCTACGACCGGCCGCACCTGCTGGGCAGCATGCGCACCGGGCCCGACCTGTTCAACATCGGCGCGCGCCAGCCCAGCCAGGACTGGCACCTGGGCCACCTGTACCAGCCGCGTGCGTACACGCCGGGCTCGATCATGCCGGCCTACCCGTACATGTTCGAAGTCAAGGACAAGGCCGAAGAGGGCGACACGGTGGTGAAGCTGCCGCCCGGCTACGGCCCCTTTGGCCAGGTGGTGGTGGCGCTGCCCGAGGCGCTGGACCTGGTGAAGTACATGCAGGGCATGGACCACACCTACCCGGTGCTGCCGCCGCAGCCGCAGCCGGCCGCTGGCACGGCCGCGCCCGCTGAAGCCGCTGAAGCCGCGCCCGCCGCGCCTGTCGCGCCTGTCGCACCGCCCGCCGCGTCCGTGGCGGCGCCGGCCGCCTCCTGAACTTTTTTGCAAGGTGCCTGCCATGACCGAGTTCAACGACCCCCTGCACCGCGCACAAGAGCGGGAAAACTCCGATCCCGAGGAGCGCATCCGCCCGGTGCCGCTGGTGGTGGCTGCCATCACCGTGCTGATGGTGGCCTTTGGCGTGCTCTACATCCTCATGTCAGACCCTTTTGGCAATTCCGCGCTGGGCGACCGCCGCACCCTGGCCGATCTGGCAGGCCCGGCACCGGGCGCCACCGCCGACGGCAAGCAGCTGTTCACCGCCCACTGCGTCGCCTGCCACCAGGCCACCGGCAAAGGCCTGCCCGGCGTCTTTCCGCCGCTGGACGGCTCTGAATGGGTGCATGGCGATGCGCGCACCCTGGCCAACATCCTGCTGCACGGCATCAATGGCGAAATGGAGGTGGCCGGCAACACCTACCAGGGCGCCATGCCGGCGTTCCACCAGTTGAGCGACGCCGAGCTGGCGGCGCTGGCCACCCACATCCGCAGCAGCTGGTCGAACAAGGCCGAGGCCGTGCCCGCCGACCTGTTTGTCCAGGAGCGCAAGGCCAATCCCCGCACCACGCCGTGGGAAGGCGGCGCCGCGCTCAAGGCGCTGGCCGCCGGCACGCCGGGCTGAGGCAGGAAGGGCGAAGGAGTGTCCATGCTGCGCACCAGCGTGCTCAGTGGGGTGCTGGCGCTGGCGGCCTGCGCATCGTCTTCCTGGCTGACGCACGGTTTTCAGGTCTGGACCGCCGAGGGCGCGCGCCGCCTGGAGGTGGCGCTGCAGCCCGTGGCGCCGCCGCCGGTGCGGGTGGACGGTCCCGGCACTGCGCTGCAGCCGCTGGCCCAGTGGCTGGCCGCGCCGGGCACCGCCACGGTGGTGGATTTCATCTACACCCGCTGCCAGACGGTGTGCCTGTCGCTGGGCAGCATTTTTCAGCAAATGCAGGCTGATCTGCTGCAGGAGCGCCAATCCCCTGCCAGCCCGGCAGCCTCCGCAGCAGCCCCGGCC
>JAGOCN010000417.1 GCA_017998735.1 Giesbergeria sp. | reverse complement strand
CTGATTGCCAAGGGCGTGACCGAGCCCTACCGCATGTTCACCAGCCGCGCCGAGTTTCGCCTGCAGTTGCGCGAAGACAACGCCGACCTGCGCCTGACCGAAGTGGGGCGGCAAATGGGCTTGGTGTGCGATGTACGCTGGGACTCTTTCAGCCGCAAGCGCGACGCTGTTTCACGTGAAACAGAGCGTTTGAAATCTACCTGGGTGAACCCGCGCAACCTGCCGGCCGAAGAATCGGCACGCGTGCTGGGCAAAAGCATCGAGCACGAATACAACCTGTTTGAACTGCTGCGCCGGCCCGATGTGGACTATGCAGGCCTGGCCGGCATGAACGGTGGCAAGTACGCAAGCCACACTGTTTCACGTGAAACACTGGGCGACCTGGCTTCGTCGGTGATTGAGCAGGTGGAAATTGCTGCCAAGTACGCTGGCTACATTGACCGCCAGAAGGGCGAGGTGGAGCGCGCCGCGCACTATGAAAAATTGCGCTTGCCGCCCAACCTGGACTACATGCAGGTGACGGCGCTGAGCATTGAAGCGCGCCAGGCGCTGGCACGCTTCAAGCCCGAAACGCTGGGACTGGCGTCGCGCCTCAATGGCATCACGCCAGCGGCCATTTCGCTGCTGCTGGTGCATTTGAAACGCGGCGGCTTTCCAGGTTTTGCGACTGCGGCGGTTTCGGTGCCTGCACCAGAGGCAGTGCAGCAGGCCGGTGCGAACGCATGACGGCGCCGCTGGAAGCTGCACTGCGCAGCGGCGCGCAGGCACTGGGGTTGGAGTTGCAGGGTGCCCAGGTGGCGCAGTTGCTGGACTTCATGGCGCTGCTGCAAAAATGGAACAAGGTCTACAACCTGACCTCGGTGCGTGACCCGCAGGACATGGTGACGCACCACCTGCTGGACAGCCTGGCCGCAGTGGTGCCGCTGCAGCGCCACTTGGCGCAGACTTGCGCCAATGGGGCGGCCGGTATTGCTCCTTCCCCCTTTGGGGCTGAAAGCCGCGGCTCCAGTCCCGCCAGTGCGGAACTGGACGGCTTGAAGGGCTGCGGCGTCTTGCCGCCAGCACCGAGGTTGGGATGGGGGCCAGCGGCGCCGGAAGCTGGCGCGCTGCCGGGTTCTGCAGCAGGGCCAGGTCAGCAAGAAACTGCTCCTCTGGCGCGCCTGCTGGACGTAGGCTCAGGCGGCGGTCTGCCCGGCGTGGTGTTTGCCATCTGCTGCCCTAACCTGGATGTGAGCTGCGTCGACACGGTGGCCAAAAAAGCGGCGTTCGTCCAGCAGGCAGCGGCCACGCTCAAGCTGCCCAACCTGCATGGCATCCATGCGCGGGTGGAGTCTTTGGCTGGCCCGTTTGAGGTGGTCAGCTGCCGTGCCTTTGCCGCATTGGCAGATTTCACCGCCTGGTCGCGCCCGGCGCTGGCGCCGGGTGCGGTGTGGCTGGCGATGAAAGGCAAGCACCCGGCAGAAGAAATCGCCGCCTTGCCGGCCAGCGTGGAGGTGTTTCACGTGGAACCATTGCAGGTGCCGGGCTTGCAGGCAGATCGCTGCATTGTCTGGATGCGGCCACGCGGTTGAACGCCGCAGAAGCCGCCCGCGCAGGCTGGCCGCACCCTGTGTCGTAAACTCGGCCGCGCTTGCACCCAGCCAGCGCTGTGGCCCAGCTTGCCAAAAGCGCGCTGCGCAACAGGCGCTTTTCTTTTTTGCACTAAACAACCGACTGCGACGCCATGGCCAAAATCTTCTGTGTTGCCAACCAAAAGGGCGGGGTGGGCAAAACCACCACCACGGTGAACCTGGCCGCCGGCCTGGCCCAGATTGGCCAGCGCGTGCTGATGGTGGACCTGGACCCGCAGGGCAATGCCACCATGGGTTCGGGCGTGGACAAGCGCAATCTGGCGCTCACGGTGTACGACGTGCTGATTGAAGAAGCATCGGTGCGCGAGGCGGCGGTGCTGGCCGAGGCCAGCGGCTACCACGTGCTGGGCGCGAACCGCGAACTGGCCGGCGCCGAAATCGAACTGGTGCAGCTGGAGCGCCGAGAAAAGCGCCTGAAGGCCGCGCTGGCCGAGGTCGATGCCGACTATGACTTTGTGCTGATCGACTGCCCACCCTCTCTGTCCATCCTGACGCTCAACGGCCTGTGCGCCGCGCATGGCGTGGTGGTGCCGATGCAGTGCGAGTACTTTGCGCTCGAAGGTGTGACCGACCTGGTGCACACCATCAAGCAGGTGCATGCCAACCTGAACCCCGACCTGCAGATCATCGGCCTGCTGCGTGTCATGTTCGACCCGCGCATCACGCTGCAGCAGCAGGTCAGCGAGCAGCTCAAGGCGCACTTTGGCAGCAAGGTGTTCGACACCGTGATTCCGCGCAATGTGCGCTTGGCCGAAGCGCCCAGCTATGGCCTGCCGGGCGTGGTGTTCGACCCGTCCGCCAAGGGCAGCCAGGCCTTTGTGGCTTTTGCCACCGAGATGGTGGCGCGCGTGCCTTCCATGGCGCCGGTCAAGGCCACAGCAGCAGCGGCCAAAGACAAAGACAAAGACAAAGAAAAACCAGCTGCACCTCGCGCTGCACGCATGCCCAGTGCTTCTGTAGCCAAAACAGCCCCTGGCGCTTGATGGGCGTGCGCTGGCAGCTATAAATAAATGAGCAATTTCGGCTGTGTCTGCTGTTCCTGATTCCGTAACTCCTGCGCCTATGCAGGTGCCTGTACCTGCCGCACGCGTGCTGGTGCTTCCCGGCTGGCAAGGCTCCGGCCCGGACCATTGGCAAAGCCGCTGGGAGCGCCTGCATGGCTACCAGCGCGTGGAGCAGCACGACTGGTCACGGCCACTGCGCGGTGACTGGACAGCGCGGCTGGAAGACTGCGTGCTGGACGCCGGTGGC
>JAGOCN010000416.1 GCA_017998735.1 Giesbergeria sp. | reverse complement strand
GGGGCATTGGGTGGGCGCATCGTGTTGATGTCTGGCGGGCTGCAAGAGGCCGGCAATGTGATTTTCCAGGATGGCTCCACTGCCGGCATTGGCCGGGGTGAAGATCCCTTCTCTCCGGCAGCGCTGACCCGCCGTTGCGCCGACTACTGCTCGGGCGTTTACCTGGCGGTGCCGTTGCCGCTGTGGCGCATGCTGGATGGCTTTGACCGCGATTTTATTCCGGCCTATTACGAAGATGCCGATTTCTGCCTGCGCGTATGGCAGGCCGGCTTCCGGGTGGAATATGCGCCGGAGGTGCTGGTAGAGCATCTGGAATGGGGCAGCGCCGGCAATCACGAAGCCGAGCAGCGCATGCGCGACAACCGCCTGCGCTTTGTCGCCAAACATGGCCACTGGCTCAGCCGCCAGCCGCGCCCTGGCCGGGCGTCGCTGGACGACGACCGCTGGCGCAGCCCGGCTGACGCGCCGCGTCTGCCACGGGTGCTGATTCTGGACAATGAAGTGCCGCTTATGGCGCGTGGTGGCGGCCTGCCGCGCGCCCGGCTGATGCTGCAGGCACTGCGCGACTGGCCGGTGACGCTGTTCCCGCTATGGTCATTTGACGACGACTGG
This sequence comes from Giesbergeria sp., assembly GCA_017998735.1. Classification (GTDB taxonomy): domain Bacteria; phylum Pseudomonadota; class Gammaproteobacteria; order Burkholderiales; family Burkholderiaceae_C; genus Simplicispira. The sequence continues at coordinate 2,273 of JAGOCN010000416.1, read as the reverse complement.
GCGCAGGTATACGCCTCGATCCCGGACACAGTGGAAGTGATGCTCGGCCTGGGTCTGGCCCAGCTGGAAGGTTTTCTGGCGCGCCGGCGCGGCCTGTACGATGTGCTGTGGGTCAGCCGCCCCCCCAATCTGCAGGCGCTGGCCCCGCTGCGCGCACGCCGGCCCGAGCTGTTTGCCGGCATGCGGCTGATTTACGATTCGGAAGCGCTGTTCGCCCTGCGCGAAATTGGCGAGCTGGCGGTGAAAGGCCGGGCGCTGACGCCAGCGCAGGCGCAAGCGCGGCTGGACAAGGAGCTGGCGCTGGCACAAGGGGTGGATCAGGTGGTGGTGGTGTCCGAACGCGACGCCGGGCATTTCCGCCAACGCGGCCACCCGGTGGCGATTCTCAGCCATGCCATGCCGGTACGCCGCAGCGTGCCCAGCCCGAAACGCCGCGCCGGGCTGGTATTTGTCGGTGCCTTGCACCCGGACACCCCCAACGAAGACGGGCTGCTGTGGTTTGTCGAGCAGGTGGCACCGCGCTTGCGCGCGCTATTGCCCGAACCGCCCACCCTGGACGTGGTGGGCGAATGCCGCTCAGAGCGGATTGCCGCGCTGGCCAGCGCGGACATTCGCCTGTTGGGCCCCCAGGCCGACCTGCGCCCCTGCTACGACCGCGCCAAGGTATTCATCGCGCCGGTACGCTTTGCCGGCGGGGTGCCGGTGAAGGTGATCGAGGCTGCCGCCCAGGGTATTCCGGTGGTGGCTTCGGCCATTTTGCTGCGTCAGCTGGGCTGGCAGGATGGCCAGGAGATTCAGGGTGCCCGCGACGCCGAGGCCTTTGCCCGCGCCATCGCGCGCCTGCTGACCGACGACGCGCTCTGGCGTCGCCAGCAGGCCGCCGCCTGGGCGCGCTGCGAGGCCGACTACCATCCCGACGACTTTGCCCGGCAGACACGCGCCCTGCTGCTGGCCCATTCCGCCCAGGAGGCAACATGACCCCCCATCCGCTGGACACCGCCGCCATGCGCCATTACCGGCGCTGGATGGCCAAAGGCAATCGGACCCAGGCGGAAACCAGCCTGCGCCGGATGCTGGCGCGGGAAGCCAACCTGCCCGCCGCCCACTCGGCGCTGGCACGGCTGCGCTGGCCCGGACCCGACTACCGCGCCTGGCTAGCCTGGCTGCATCGTCAGCTCACCCCCCGTGTGTATGTGGAAATTGGCGTGGAATCCGGCGCGTCGCTGGCGCTGGTGCAGCCAGGCACCCGGGTGATTGCGATCGATCCCGAGCCGGTGGGCGACCCCTTGCACGCCTGCCCGGGCGTTGGCCAGTTGTTTACGCAGACCAGCGCGGCATTTTTTGCCCAGTCGTGTGCGCCCAGCGGCTTGAGCCACACCGGCTTCAATCTGGCATTTATCGATGGCGACCATCGCTTTGAAAGTGTGCTCGACGACTTCATCGCCCTGGAGCGCCACGCCGCCCCTGGTGCCGTGGTGCTGCTGCACGACACCTTGCCGCTGACCGAATCCACCTCAGGCGGCGAACGGCACACCGGCTTTTACAGCGGCGACGCCTGGAAAGTGGTGCCCTGCCTGCGCGCGCTGCGCCCCGACCTGCGGCTGATCACGCTGCCCACCGCGCCTACCGGGCTGACCGTGATCACCGGGCTTGACCCCAGCTCACGCGTGCTGGACACCCGGCGGGCGCTGATTCATCAGGTATACGCCCGCCTGCCCAGCGCCCACGCGGTGGCGCATCCGCACACGCTGTTCAATCTGGGCGAAAACCATCCAGCGTGGCTGGCGCGCTGGCTGGCGCACGGGCAATAACGCAGGCAAAGTCATGGTCGAGCTGGCCGGCCTGATACAGCTCGTCTTCAGCGGCCATGACACTGCGCAAATACGCTTCGCCCGATGTGCCGGTGAAGTTCTGCGCCACCCCGGCCAGCAGCATGTGCAGAATCGCCCCGCCGTAGGGGCGCACGCGCACCGCGCTGAAATACTCGGGCAACAGCGGCAAGAGCCGCGACGAGCAAATCGCCTCGCTGGGGTCTACTGCCACCACTTCGGCCACACTGGGGCGGCGGAAATCGCGCTTGCAGCCACCATCGCGCAGGGTCATCAGCGCGTCGGGCAATAGCCGGGCAATCTGGTTAAGGCGCTGCATCTGGCTGTCCGGCCACTGAAACTGGTCTGGCCCGACGTATTCATCCAGAAAAAACCAGCCGCCCGGTGCCAGCAAGACCCCGATATGCCGGTACAGCAGTGCCAGATTGGCGCAATGATGCACGC
>JAGOCN010000415.1 GCA_017998735.1 Giesbergeria sp. | reverse complement strand
ACATTTGCCCCGGCACCCGCCACTCGTTGTGCACTTTTTGATTTTTTCTTCCCGCTTCCATGTCCCCTACCCTGCTCCTGGCCAGACAACTCATTGCATGCCCGTCCGTCACGCCCGACGACGCCGGTTGCCTGCAGATGCTGGTCGACCGCCTGCAGCCGCTTGGCTTTGACTGCGAGCACATGGACAGCGGGCCGGACGAAGCACGGGTCAGCAATTTGTGGGCAAAACGGCCTGCAGCGCTTACGGATACTGCGCAAGCAGCTATCAAAACCATAGTGTTTGCAGGGCACACCGATGTGGTGCCCACCGGCCCGCTGGCACAGTGGAGCAGCCCGCCGTTCACACCCACCGAGCGGGACGGCAAGCTGTACGGGCGCGGCGCCAGCGACATGAAGACTTCCATTGCCGCCTTTGTGGTGGCGGTGGAAGAATTTCTGCAGCACACGCCCGACCCGCTGCTGGACATTGGTTTCTTGCTCACCAGCGACGAGGAAGGCCCCTCGGTGCATGGCACGCGCGTGGTGGTCGAGCAGCTGCAGGAACGCCGGCAGGCCATTGATTACTGCATCGTCGGCGAACCCACCGCCGTGGCGCGCACCGGCGACATGGTGAAAAACGGCCGCCGGGGCTCGCTGGGCGGCCGCCTGGTGGTGCGCGGCATCCAGGGCCACATTGCCTACCCTCAGCTGGCGCGCAACCCCATCCACCAGGCGCTGCCCGCGCTGGCCGAACTGGCCGCCACCGTCTGGGACGAAGGCAATGCTTTTTTTCCGCCCACCAGCTTTCAGGTCAGCAACCTGCACGCCGGCACCGGCGCCAGCAACGTCATTCCGGGCGAAGCGGTGGTGGATTTCAATTTCCGCTTCAGCACCGAGTCCAGTAGCGAAGGCTTGCAGGCACGGGTGCGTGAAGTGCTGGACCGCCATGCGCTGGAATACGCATTGCAGTGGACGCTGAGCGGCCAGCCTTTTCTGACCACACCGGGCGAACTGGTGACCGCCGTGCAGCAGGCCATTGCCGCTGAAACCGGTCTGGCCACCGAACTGAGCACCACCGGCGGCACCAGCGACGGGCGCTTCATTGCCGCCCTGTGCAAGCAGGTGATCGAAGTCGGCCCGCCCAACGCCACCATCCACAAAATTGACGAGTGCATTGCCCTGACCGACATCGAACCCTTGAAAAACATTTACCGGCGCACGTTGGACAACCTGAACGCGCTGGCCCTGGCGGCGCGTGCGCCATGAGCAGGCCTGCACCACCGCGCCCCGCTGTGACCGGCGCCACGGTCGGCGCCCTGGTGGACAGCGGCACCCGGCAGCTGGAAGCCGCCGGCGTGGCCTTTGGCCATGGCACCACCAACGCCCGCGACGAAGCCGCCTGGCTGGTGCTGTGGCGCCTGGGCCTGCCACTGGACTCGGACCTGGACGAGGAAAGCGAGCATTCCATGCAAAAAAGGGCTGTCACGCCCGCCCAGCAAGCGCTGGTAGCTACTCTTTTTGATGAACGCATTCAAAGCCGCAAACCCGCCGCCTACCTGACACGCGAGGCCTGGCTGCAGGGTGTGCCGTTTTATGTGGACGAGCGCGCCATCGTGCCGCGCAGCTTCATTGCCGAACTGATCGTGGATGGCGGTTTTGACGACTGGCTGGGCGAGCACACCCAGCAGGTGCTGGACCTGTGCACCGGCAACGGCAGCCTGGCGGTGCTGGCCGCCATGGCCTGGCCCGAGGTGCAGGTGACCGGCGCCGATCTCTCGCCCGACGCGCTGGCGGTGGCGCGCATCAATGTGGACCGGCACGGCCTGCAAGAGCGCATTGCACTGCAGTTGTCCGATGGGCTGGAGTTCCTGCCCGGTCCGTGGGACCTGATTGTCTGCAACCCGCCTTATGTCAACGCGGCCAGCATGGCCGCACTGCCGCAGGAGTACCTGGCAGAACCCGCACTGGCGCTGGCCGGCGGCAGCGACGGCATGGACTTTGTCCGCCGCCTGCTGGCCGACGCCCCCGCCTGCATGACCGAACATGCCGTGCTGGTGCTGGAGATTGGCAACGAGCGCGCTTTTTTTGAAGCCGCCTTTGCGCAACTGCCGGTGTTCTGGCTGGACACCAGCGCGGGCAACGACCAGGTGTTGCTGGTCACACGCGAGGCGCTGGTCCGCTTTCTTTCTGCCTGAGCCATTTTTTCAGGCATTCACGCTTTCAATGCGCTGCACCTTGCAAGCGCCTGCCTTACCCCTTTTGCATTTCCCATGATCACTTTGAAAAACGTCACCTTGCGCCGCAGTGCCAAGGTTCTGCTGAACAGCGTCAACGCCACCATCAATCCGGGCGAGAACGTCGGTCTGGTCGGGCGCAATGGCGCCGGCAAGTCCAGCCTGTTTGCGCTGTTCAACGGCAGCCTGCACGAGGACGGCGGCGACTTCTACATTCCAACGCAATGGCGCATGGCGCAGGTTGCGCAGGACATGCCCGAAACCGAAGAACCTGCTACCGCCTTCGTGATTGCCGGCGACACGCGGCTGGCCGAACTGGAGCTGCTGCTGGCCGAGGCCGAGGCGGCCGACGACGGCATGGCCATTGCCCACGCCTACACCGACCTGGCCGATGCCGGCGCGCACGACGCCGAATCGCGTGCGCAGGCGCTGATTCTGGGCCTGGGCTTCAAGGTGTCGGAGCTGGACAAGCCGGTCAACAGCTTTTCGGGCGGCTGGCGCATGCGCCTGCAACTGGCGCGCGCGCTGATGGCGCCGTCCGACCTGCTGCTGCTGGACGAGCCCACCAACCACCTGGACCTGGACGCGCTGGTCTGGCTGGAAGCCTGGCTCAAACGCTACACCGGCACCATGATCGTCATCAGCCACGACCGCGAGTTTCTGGACGCCGTGACC
>JAGOCN010000040.1 GCA_017998735.1 Giesbergeria sp. | reverse complement strand
CATTTGCAGGGCGCCGTGGGCGCGGAGGGTCTCGAAGCGGGCCAGGGCTTTTGCGTCGCCGTTGATGGCGCCTTGCAGCTCGGTGCCGGTGTAGCCCAGGTCCTGCGCGTTCAGGAAGATGGTGGGGATGCCAGCGTTGATGAACGTGGCGGGCAGTGGGTTTTCGCCGGGGACATGGAGCGTGTCCACCACGTTGCCGGTAGGGAACATGGTGCCGCCGCCTTCACTGCCATCGCCTTCGTCGGCCGGGTCCAGAAACTCCAGCGCCACTTCGGCAGCGGCAAAGGCCACGCCGTCCAGCGCAAAGTCGCCGGTTTCCTGCACCTGGCCGCCCGCGATGGGCACATGGGCGACGATGGTCTTGCCAATGTTGGCCTGCCAGATGCGCACGGCAAGCGTGCCGTGGTCCGGCATGCGCGCCGCGTCGATCAGCCCCAGGTGGATGGCGCAGGGGCCGACGGCGGCCGACAGGTTGCCGCAGTTGCCGCTCCAGTCCACAAAAGGCTGGTCGATGCCGACCTGGCCAAACAGGTAGTCCACATCGTGGCCGGGGCGGGTGCTCTGGCTCAGGATGACGGCCTTGCTGGTGCTGGACGAGGCGTTGCCCAGGCCGTCGATCTGCTTGCCATACGGATCAGGACTGCCAAGCACGCGCAGCAAAAAAGCGTCGCGTATGGCGCCGGGCTGCTGCGCGGCTTCGGGCAGGTCTTGCAGGCGAAAGAAAACGCCCTTGCTGGTGCCGCCGCGCAGGTAGGTGGCGGGGATCTTGAGTTGCGGTGCAAAGCGGGTCATGCGTTTTTTTGAAGGTTCGGTTTTCAAATTTGATAGCTGCCAGCGCTTGCTACACCTGCGCCAGAGGCTGGTTTGGCTGTTTTTTTTCTTCGGCATGCTGTGCCAGAAAATCCTGCGCAAAGCGCTGCAGCACGCCACCGGCCTCGTAGATCGACACCTCTTCTGCCGTATCGAGCCTGCAGGTGACGGGCACCTGCAGCTGCTGGCCTGCGTGCGGGCCTTTCTGGCGCGTGACGGCCAGCGTCAGCGTGGCACCGGGGTGGCGTTCGCCCACCACGTCAAACACCTCGCTGCCGTCAATCTGCAGCGTGTGGCGGGTGGTGCCAAGCTGGAACTGCAGCGGCAGCACGCCCATGCCGACCAGGTTGGTGCGGTGGATGCGCTCAAAGCCTTCGGCCGCAATCGCCTCCACGCCCGCCAGCCGCACGCCCTTGGCGGCCCAGTCGCGGGAACTCCCCTGGCCGTAGTCGGCGCCGGCAATGATGATCAGCGGCTGCTTGCGCTCCATATAGGTTTCGATGGCTTCCCACATGCGCACCACCTGGCCTTCGGGTTCGGTGCGGGCGAGCGAGCCTTTTTTGACCGCGCCATCCACCACGGCCATTTCATTGACCAGTTGCGGGTTGGCAAAAGTGGCGCGCTGTGCGGTCAGGTGGTCGCCCCGGTGCGTGGCATACGAGTTGAAGTCTTCTTCGGGCAGCCCCATTTTTGCCAAATACTCACCAGCGGCGCTGTCCAACAAAATCGCGTTGGACGGCGACAGGTGGTCGGTGGTGATGTTGTCGGGCAGCACGGCCAGCGCTCGCAGGCCGCGCAGGGTGCGCTCGCCCGCCAGCGCACCTTCCCAGTACGGCGGGCGGCGGATGTAGGTGCTTTGCGGGCGCCAGTCGTACAGCGGGTCAATGTTGTTGCCAGTCACAACGCCCAGTTTGAACATCGGTTCATAAACTTGGCGAAAGTGCTCGGGCTTGACGCTTTGCGCCACCACGGCATCTATCTCTGCATCGGTCGGCCAGAGGTCTTTCAGCGTGACCGGCTGGCCGTGGGTGTCGGTGCCCAGCACGTCTTTTTCAATGTCAAAGCGGATGGTGCCGGCAATGGCGTAGGCCACCACCAGCGGGGGCGATGCCAAAAAGGCTTGTTTGGCATACGGGTGGATGCGGCCGTCAAAGTTGCGGTTGCCCGACAGCACGGCGGTGGCGTAGAGGCCCCGGTCAATGATTTCTTGCTGGATGGCGGGGTCCAGCGCGCCGCTCATGCCGTTGCAGGTGGTGCAGGCAAAGCCGACGATGCCAAAGCCCAGCTGCTCCAGCTCCTTGAGCAAATCAGCGTCTTGCAAATACAGCTCGACCGCCTTGGAGCCGGGCGCCAGCGAGGTTTTGACCCACGGTTTGCGGCTCAAACCGAGCGCGTTGGCGTTGCGCGCCAGCAGGGCGGCCGCAATCACGTTGCGCGGGTTGCTGGTGTTGGTGCAGCTGGTGATGGCCGCAATGATGACGGCGCCGTCGGGCATTTGGCCTTCGGCCTCTTCGTCGCGGGCCATCTGCAGCTTGACTGCGCCGGCAATGCCGCGTGCGGTCAGGTCGCTGGTCGGCAGGCGTTTGTGCGGGTTCGATGGGCCGGCCATGTTGCGCACCACGCTGGACAAGTCAAAGGTCAGCACGCGCTCGTATTCGGCGGTGCGCAGCGCGTCGGCCCAGAGGCCGGTTTGTTTGGCGTAGGTTTCAACCAGTGCCACCTGGGCGGCGTCGCGGCCGGTGAGTTTGAGGTAGTCAATGGTTTGCTGGTCGATGTAGAACATCGCCGCCGTGGCGCCAAACTCGGGTGTCATGTTGGAGATGGTGGCGCGGTCGCCCAGCGTCAGTGCGTTGGCGCCTGCGCCGAAGAATTCCAGATAGGCGCCGACGACCTTTTGCTGGCGCAAAAACTCGGTCAGTGCCAGCACCACGTCGGTGGCGGTGATGCCGGGCTGGGGTTTGCCGGTCAGTTCCACACCAACGATGTCGGGCAGGCGCATCCACGACGCGCGGCCCAGCATCACGCTCTCGGCTTCCAGGCCGCCGACGCCAATGGCAATCACGCCCAGCGCATCGACGTGCGGCGTGTGGCTGTCGGTGCCGACCAGGGTGTCTGGGAAGGCCACGCCGTCGCGCGCATGCACCACAGGGCTCATTCTTTCGAGGTTGATCTGGTGCATGATCCCGTTCCCTGGCGGGATCACTTCGACGTTTTTGAAGGCGGTTTTGCACCATTCGATGAAGTGAAAACGGTCTTCATTGCGACGATCTTCGATGGCGCGGTTCTTCTCGAAAGCGTCGGGGTCAAAGCCGGCAAACTCCACCGCCAGCGAATGGTCGACGATCAGCTGCGTCGGCACCACCGGGTTGACCTGTGCCGGGTCACCTCCCGCCTCGGCAATCGCGTCGCGCAGGCCGGCCAGGTCCACCAGCGCGGTCTGGCCCAGGATGTCGTGGCACACCACGCGCGCCGGAAACCACGGAAAGTCCAGATCGTGCCGACGCTCAATCAGTTGCTGCAGTGATGCGGTCAAAGTGGCCGGGTCGCAGCGGCGCACCAGGTTTTCTGCATGGACGCGGGCGGTGTACGACAGTTTTGCGTAGGCGCCGGGGGCAATGGCGTCGATGGCTTCACGGGCGTCGAAGTAGTCCAGCTTTGTGCCGGGCAGGGGCTTGCGGTGTTGGGTGTTTATCGTCATGGTGGGGCGGCAGGTATCTAAGAATTTTGGTGGCTGAGGGCTCAGGTACGACTCTCTCCCCCTCTGGGGGAGAGCGGGAGAGGGGGCCAGCGGCGCTGGAGCTAACGCCGTGCCAGTTGCTGGCCCCCATCCCAGCCTCGGTGCTGGCGACGAGACGCCGCAGCTCTTCAAGCCGTCCAGTTCCGCACTGGCGGAACTGGAGCCGCGGCTTTCAGCCCCAGAGGGGGAAGGAGCAAAACCGACGGCGATTTTTATTGGCGCTCGTTCAAAGGCACAAAGGCCTTGTCGTCGGGGCCGGTGTAGTGGGCGCTGGGGCGGATGATCTTGTTGTCGGTGCGCTGCTCGATGGCGTGCGCCGCCCAGCCGCTGGTGCGGGCCATGACAAACAGCGGCGTGAACATGGCGGTCGGCACACCCATCAGGTGGTAGCTGACGGCGCTGAACCAGTCCAGGTTGGGAAACATCTGCTTGGCGTCCCACATCACGGTTTCCAGCCGCTCAGCAATGTCGTACATCTTGGTGCTGCCAGCCTCTTGCGACAGCTGGTGGGCCACGCGCTTGATGACGACGTTGCGCGGGTCGCTCACGGTGTAGACCGGGTGGCCAAAGCCAATCACCACTTCCTTGGCTTCGACGCGGCGGCGAATGTCGGCTTCGGCTTCGCAAGGGGTGTCGTAGCGCTTCTGGATTTCAAAGGCGACTTCGTTGGCGCCGCCGTGCTTGGGGCCGCGCAGCGCGCCAATGCCGCCGGTGATGCACGAATACATGTCCGAACCGGTGCCGGCAATCACGCGGCAGGCAAAGGTGCTGGCGTTGAATTCGTGCTCGGCGTACAGGTTGAGCGAGGTGTGCATGGCGCGCTCCCACTCCTTGGACGGTGCCTTGCCGTGCAGCAGGTGCAGAAAGTGCGCACCAATCGAGTCGTCGTCGGTTTCCACCTGAATGCGCTTGCCTTGCGTGCTCCAGTGGTACCAGTACAGCAGCATCGAGCCCAGCGACGCCATCAGCCGGTCGGCAATGTCGCGCGCGCCGGGGCTGTTGTGGTCGTCTTTCTCTGGCAGCACACAGCCCAGGGCCGACACACCGGTGCGCATCACGTCCATGGGGTGGCTGCTGGCGGGCAGGTGTTCCAGCGCCTGCTTGACGCTGGCAGGCAGGCCGCGCAAGGCCTTGAGCCTGGTCTTGTAGGCGCGCAGTTCGGCGGGCGTGGGCAGCTTGCCGTGCACCAGCAGGTGTGCCACTTCTTCAAATTCGCAGACATCGGCCATGTCCAGAATGTCGTAGCCCCGGTAGTGCAGGTCGTTGCCGGTGATGCCGACGGTGCACAGCGCGGTGTTGCCGGCGGTGACGCCCGACAGCGCCACGGACTTCTTGACCTTGGGGGCAGCAGGGGCCGGAGTGGTGGGGAGCGCAGCAACGTCTGGGTGCGCGAAAACGGCTTCGGTCATGGGAGGTTTCCTTGGAATCGATGGAGCAGGGTGTTTTTGGAAAAGGAAAATCAGGCGTTGAGCGAAGTGCTCACTCCAGCGGCGCCAGCAGCACCGGCCGGCCACTGGCATCGACCGACACCATCTCGAACAGGCCGCGCAGCACTTCGCTGGCAACTTCGCTGCGGTTGCGCGGCGCCATCTGGCCCAGCACCTGCACGCTCATGGACGTGCGGCCGGTGCGCACCACCTGGGCCGACAGCTCCAGCGCACGGCCTTGCGGTATCGGGGCAAAAAAGTCCACCTGGCTGCAGCGCGCCATCACCACGTCGTGCCCGGCGCGGCGGCTGGCGGCCACAAACGCCGCCTTGCTCATCAGCGCCAGCGCCTGGCCTGCAAACAGCGTGCCGTAGTGGTTGGACAGCGGCGGCAGCACCATTTCGGTGAAGTGCAGAACCGGCCCGGGCTGGGTAGCGGGTGCTGGCAAAGGAGTGGAAATCTGGTGCATGATTCGCAATGTACGCAAAGCACTTGCCCTGCAAAAGGCCTGAATTGGCGAACCAATGCAAAGGTTTTGCAGGTGTTTTGCGAATATTGCGAATGGTAGAAATGTTTTTAGAAACCAGAATGCAAAGCATGCGAACGGAACTGCGATGAGAAAAACCTTCATGGGTGTGCAGCTGCGCCGCCTGCGCGAAGAGCGCGGCATGACGCAGGTGGCGCTGGCGCGTGCGCTGGGCCTGTCGGCCAGCTACCTGAACCAGATCGAGCAAAACCAGCGGCCCATGACGGTGCCGGTGCTGCTGAAAATCAACGCCGAGCTGGGCGTGGACGTGCAGCGCTTCTCGGACGACGAAGAAGCGCGCCTGATTGCCGGCCTGTGCGATGTGCTGGCCGAGCAGCCGGCCAGCGCTGCGCCACCGGGTGCCAACGGCGTGGCAGGCGCGGCGACGCAGGTGTCGATGGCCGAAATCCGCGAGCTGGCGGCCAGCATGCCGGCCGTGGCGCGCACGCTGATGGGCCTGCACGCGCGCCACCGCCAGGCGCTGGAGCGCCTGGAAGCGCTGTCCATGCGCCTGGGGGATGACCGGGGCGACCGGGGTGGCCGGGGCAATGAAGGCGCCGCCGCGCTGCCGCCCATGGCCTACGAAGAAGTGCGCGACTTCTTTTTTGCCCAGCACAACCACATTGCCGAGCTGGACGATGCTGCCGAGCGCTGCGCTCTGGAATGGGCGCTGGTGCCCGGCCGCGCCGAAGCGGGGCTGGCGCAGCGGCTGGCGCAGGCGCATGGCGTGCGCTGCACCACGCTGGCACCCGATGCACCGGCGCTGGCGGGTGGCGCGCAGCGGGTGTTTGATGTGGCTTCGGGCGTGCTGCAGCTGTCGTCCCTGCTGGAGCCGGGGCAGCGCGCTTTTCAGATGGCCACGCAGCTGGCTTTTTTAGAGATGGAGCCGGTACTGCAGCGCCTGGCGCAGGACGCCCGCCTGACCAGCCAGCAGGCGCGGCAGCTGGCGCGCATCGGCCTGGCGCATTACTTTGCCGGCGCGCTGGTCATGCCCTATGGCGCGTTTTTGCAGGCCGCCGAGGCCGAGCGCTACGACATCGAGCGCCTGGGCCAGCGCTTTGGCGTGGGCTTTGAGGCGGTGTGCCACCGGCTCTCAACCCTGCAACGCCCGCAGGCACGCGGGGTGCCATTTTTCTTCATCCGTGTGGACCGGGCGGGCAACATCTCCAAGCGCCAGTCGGCCACGCACTTTCACTTTTCACGCGTTGGCGGCACCTGTCCGCTGTGGAATGTGTACGAGGCCTTTGCCCAGCCGGGGCGCATCGTGCCGCAGCTGGCGCGCATGCCCGACGGGCGCAGCTACCTGTGGGTGGCACGCACCGTCACGCACGGCGGCGGCGCCTGGGGCGCGCTGGGCAAAACGCATTCGGTGGCACTGGGGTGCGATGTGCAGCACGCGCCGCACTGGGTCTATTCCAAAGGTTTGGACCTGGCCGACCCGGCCGCTCCGGTGCCGATCGGCATGGGCTGCAAGGTGTGCGAGCGCGCCGATTGCCCGCAGCGCGCCTTTCCACCCATTGGCAAAGCCATTGCCGTGGACGAGCGGCGCAGCAGCTTTGCGCCGTACCCGGTGGTGGTGACAGCAGCCATAGGCACCGGTCGGGTGCGCGGTATGGTCTGAAACAGGCAGAGACAAGGCTGCTGTGCTGCTGCGCGCCGAAATACAGCAGCCCTGGCTGTCTGTTTTGTTTCTCACCCCTGGGGCAGGGCGCTGGCGCTACCCCAGGCGCTCTGTCAGCGCTGCTGCGTTCCGTCCTCGCGCCGGATTTCCGTGGGCGGCAGGTTTTCAGACGCGCTGGTGGTGGGGTGCGCGCCGGGTGCATGGGTGCCGGAGACGCTCTGGCTTTCCAGGTTCTTGGGCTGCTCCACCAGTTCTTCAATGATCAGGGTGCGGTAGTAAAAAGCGGCTTCGGCATGGCACGAGTCCACCACCGACTGCAGGGTTTCAATGTTGTCGCTGTCGCCCAGTTCCATCAGCACGCCGTGGTAGCCCCGGTCTGCCAGGTCCTTGATGCGGCGCACGATGTCGTTGTCGGCACCGGGCGAAGGCAGAACCTCTTCTTCGCCTTCCGCGCTGTGCGTGATCTGGCTGAAGATGCGCGCCGGGTCGGCATGGGCCACCTGGCCCTGGTGGTTTGCGGTCTGCAGGGCGTCCATGGCCTGCCTTGCGGCGGCTTCGTCCTTGAACAGCGCAAACACATGCCCTGTCGGATAAAAAGTGCCATTCATGCTGGTCATGGCGGAGGTGACGACAAGGGGTCTCATGGGCATGTCTCTCTGTGGTGTTAACTGGTTTTTTCATTGCAACGCGGCATTGAACGGGCGCGTGTAGGCGCAAAGGCAAAAACCGTGTGGGCAGTGAAACAAAACAAGGCACAACAAAGCAAGGCACAGCAGCGCACTGGCTTTTGCAGTGCCGGCCCTCAGCCAAAAAACCGGTAACAGACAAAAATCGCCGCCACCACGCCGGCCAGCTCGGCCAGCAGGGCGCAGGCCACCGCATGGCGCGCGCGCCGGATGCCGACCGCGCCAAAGTACACCGCCAGCACGTAAAAGGTGGTTTCGGTGCTGCCTTGCACCGTGGCCGCCACCAGCGCGGCAAAGCTGTCCACGCCCTGGCTTTGCATGGTCTCGATCAGCATGGCGCGCGCCGCGCTGCCGGAAAACGGCTTGACCAGCGCGGTCGGCAAGGCATCGACAAAACGGGCGTCCATGCCCAGCATTTCAACCGCCCAGCGGATCGCGTTCAGCACATAGCCCAGCGCCCCCGAGGCGCGAAACACCCCGACCGCGCACAGCATGGCCACCAGGTAGGGCAGCAGGTTTTTGGCAACGTCAAAACCTTCCCTGGCGCCTTCAATGAAAGCCTCGTACACCGGCACGCGCCGCCAGGCGCCCAGGCAGACAAACAGCAGCACCAGCGCAAACAGCACCAGGTTGCCCAGCAGCGACGACAGCTGCCCCAGCGCCGCCGCACCCAGCGTGGCCAGCAGCGCCATGAAACCGCCCAGCAGCAGGGCGACCGGCAGCAGGTAGGCCAGCACCACCGGGCTGAACAGGGGCAGCCGCTGCACCAGCGCCACGCTGAGCAGCCCCACCGCCGTGGATGCCGACGTGGCCAGCAGGATGGGCAGAAACACCAGCGTCGGGTCGGGCGCGCCCTGCTGCAGGCGGTACATGAAGATGGTGACCGGCAGCAGCGTGAGCGACGAGGCGTTCAGCACCAGAAACAGGATTTGCGCATTGCTGGCACTGTCTGGCACGGGGTTGAGCTGCTGCAGCGAGTGCATGGCCTTCAAACCAATCGGCGTGGCCGCGTTGTCCAGCCCGAGCGCGTTGGCGGCAAAGTTCAGCGTCATCAGGCCCAGCGCCGGGTGGCCGCGTGGCACGCCCGGCATCAGGCGGGCAAACAGCGGCGCCAGCCAGCGCGCCAGTGCCGCCACCACGCCGGCCTGCTCGCCAATGCGCAAAAACCCCAGCCACAGCGTGAGCGTGCCAAACAGCAGCAGCATCACCTCGACCGACAGCCTGGCCATGGCAAACAGCGCCTCGACCATGGCGGCAAACACCTGCGCATTGCCGCCGGCCAGCCACTGCGTGAGCGCCGCCACGGCCGCGGTCAGAAAAAAACCCAGCCACAGGGTGTTGAGCATCCGCGTCTCCGGGAGGTAAAGGAAAGAAAGAAGGGACAAAAAACCGCTGAAGGCGGCAAAAAGGCAGCGGCAGGGAGTGCGGGCGCGGCAGGCCAAAAACCGTGTGCCAAGGTTAACGCGTGGCGCAGCCAGGGCCGGCTGCCTGCAGCGTGTATAAACGCAGCC
>JAGOCN010000414.1 GCA_017998735.1 Giesbergeria sp. | reverse complement strand
GCGTAGTAGTGCATGTACTCCGGAAAGTCGCGCATCAGGCGAATGGCCAGGATGCTGAGGTCGCGCGCCGTGGTGGTGTGGCCGGCCTCGGTCAGTCCTTCGGGGTTTTTGTAGGAAGTGCCGGTCATGCCCAGCGCCTTGGCCTGGTCGTTCATCAGCTTGACAAAGTTTTCCACCGTGCCGCCCACACCCTCGGCCAGTGCCACGGTGGCGTCGTTGCCCGACTGCACGATCATGCCCTTGAGCAGATCGTCCACCGGCACCTGCATCTTCGGGTCAATGAACATGCGCGAGCCCGGCATTTTCCAGGCGCGCACGCTGACCGGCAGCGCCTGCTGCAGGGTGACCTTCTTGGCGCGCAGCGCGTCAAACACCAGGTAGCCGGTCATCAGCTTGGTGAGCGAGGCCTGCTCCACCGGCGCGTCGATGTCCTTGGAGGCCAGGATCTGGTTGGCCGTCACGTCCATCAGCAGGTAGCCGCGCGCGGCAATTTCGGGCGGCTGCGGCACCACGGCGGCGGCGGCCACCGGGGTTGGGGCGGCGGGGGCCGGGGTTTGCGCCAGCAGCGCGGCGGGTGCCACCACGGCGGCAAGAACAAGGGAACGGAGCGCGTGCAGGATTCGGGTCATGGAGCAGATGGGGGCGCCGCTGGGGCGCAAGGATCAAAAAAAACAGACAGCAACGCCCTGGAATGAACGCAGGCGAAAGCACGGGAAGAAAAAGCAACAGAGGCACCAGCCGGGCAGAAGTTCAGGCCTTTCAAAGCCGCAACGCTGCACCGGGCTTTGCCACGCTGCCTGCCGCACCCGCCAGGGCATGGAACGACAGCCAGCGCCTCAGGCGGTGCTGCACAGGTGGCGCACCACCAGGTTTTTCAGCAGCGGCAATTGTCCGTGAAAGAAATGGCCCCCTCCGGGAACGACTGTGACAGGCAGTGTCTGCGGCCGCGCCCAGTCCATCACCGAGCCCAGCGGCACGGTGTCGTCCTGCTCGCCATGCACCACCAGCGTGCGCGGGTGCGCCTCGGGCGGCACGGGGGCCACGTCGAAGCGGCTGGCCGCCGTGCCGACCAGCACCACCTGCTCGATGCTGCGCTGCCCCCACAGGGCAGCAAGCGCATGGCTGGTGACAAAAGCGCCAAAAGAAAAACCGGCCAGCGCCAGCGGCCCGTCGGGCGCCACCTGCGCCACCACCTGCAGCAGGTCCTCGCACTCGCCGCGCCCGGCGTCGTGCTCGCCGGCGCTGGCGCCCACACCGCGAAAGTTGAAGCGCACCGTGCTCCAGCCGCACTGCAGAAAGGCACGCGAGAGGGTCTGCACCACCTTGTTGTCCATGGTGCCGGCAAACAGCGGGTGCGGGTGCGCGATGACGGCCACGCCGCGCGGCGCATGGCCTGCAGCCGCGCCGGGGCGGCTGAGCACCGCTTCGATGGCACCGGCGG
This sequence comes from Giesbergeria sp., assembly GCA_017998735.1. GTDB lineage: Bacteria > Pseudomonadota > Gammaproteobacteria > Burkholderiales > Burkholderiaceae_C > Simplicispira. Next base: position 1,471 of record JAGOCN010000414.1, on the reverse strand, counting down.
CGCCGGCCAGGGTGAGGTGTTCGGTGGGAAGGTTCACGGGTGTTCTGCTATTTTTTCAGGAGCTGCTGGCGCAGGCTGGGTGTGCGCCAGAGGCATAAAACACACAAAGTTTTTTTGGCCAAGTGTGGCTGTTGAAGGTGCCGCCGCCTGGCCGCTCAGCTGCCCAGCTCCGGGGGCGTCCGCAGGCGCTCGACCACCTGGCCGTTTTTCAGGTGCGACTCGACGATTTCCTCGATGTCGGACGCGTCCACGTAGCTGTACCAGACGCCTTGCGGGTACACCACCGCCACCGGACCGGCGTCGCACCGGTCCAGGCAGCCGGCGCGGTTCACGCGCACACCGCCGGGGCCGGACAGGCCGGCGCGCTTGACCAGCTTCTTGCAATGGTCAAAAGCGTCCTCGGCGCCATGCTGGGCGCAGCAGTTCTTGCCGTTGTCGCGCTGGTTCAGGCAAAAGAAGATGTGGTGGCGGAAATAGCTTTCGGCCCCGGCAGGGGCGGCGGCGGAGGCTGCGGGGGTGGCGGGCATGGAGGCAGGCAGGGAGGTGGAATCGCTCATGCGCGCATTCTAGGAAACCTGGCCGCGCCGCGCCGCGCGCAGCAGCACATAGGCCAGCGCGGCATACGGCCACAGCCAACCCAGCCACTGGCCAATGCCGAAAAAGCGGATGAAGCGGCCCTGCTCCCAGCTTTGCAGCGTGTGCGAAAAATACGCGCTGGCCGGTGCATCGTTCAGCAGCGACAGGTGCACCACCAGCACCACCAGCGCCACCACGGCGCTGGCGCGGCGCGGCAGGGGCAGCGCCATGGCCGCCAGCCCCAGACCGGTCCAGAGGCCGGCGCGCACCGGCACGCTCAGCCAGGCCCAGGCATGGTCCGGGCCATAGCTCAGCGCCGCCGACAGCGCGGTCACCGCCACGCCCACGGCGCCGGTGGCCAGCACAAAAAACGCCCGCCGCGCCGGCAGGCGGATGACGGTGTAGGCCAGCAGGCACGGCACCAGCAGACCGAGCGCCACGCACAGCAGTTCGCCCGCCGGCGACAGCGCCTGCATCGGCGCTTCGCGCACCGGCAGCCACGGCAGGAAAGGCGTGCCATCGAACAGGTCCCGCAGCGCCCCCTCCAGCCGTTCCAGCCCCTGGCCCAGGCCAAAGGGCACCGCCGCCGGAAACAGCAGCGCCCACGGCCACAGCGCCAGCAGCACCAGCGCGCCGCGTGCATCGGACACAAACCAGCGCGTGCGCAACGCGCTCCAGCGGTCGATGGCGCCCAGGGGTTCCAGCAGCGCCGCCACCAGGGCGCCGGCCAGCGCGCCGCCGGCGTTCAGCACCAGGTCCAGGTTGGATGGCACGCGCTGGGGCAGGTAGATCTGCAAAAATTCCATTGCCAGCGACAGCAGTGCCCCGGCCAGCGCGGCCACCGGCACGGCGCTGCGCGGCCAGCCGGTGCGCAAGAGCGCCAGCGCCAGCAAAA
>JAGOCN010000412.1 GCA_017998735.1 Giesbergeria sp. | reverse complement strand
CCAGCAGGCTGTTCAGCCAGTCTGGGCTGTCGCCGTAGGCCGCCTGTGCGCCGACAAAGCCAAACAGGTTCACCCCCGGCACAATCCCGCGCATGGTCTGGCTGAAGCGGGCGCGCAGGCCAGCGTCGGGAATGATGGCAAAGGCGCAGCCCAGGCCGGGCACGTTATAGGTTTTTGACGGGGCCATCAGGGTAATGCTGCGCGCGGCGGCATCTGCCGACAGGCTGGCAAACGGCAGGTGCTGGCGATCCTGGTCCAGAATCAGCTGGCAGTGAATTTCATCCGAGCACACCACCAGATCGTGCCGGCGGGCAAACTCGGCCACCGCATCCAGCTCGGCGCGGTCGAACACCCGACCGACCGGATTATGCGGATGGCACAGCATCAGCAGGCGAGTGCTCGGGGTCAACGCCGCTTCGGCAGCGGCCCAGTCCCACTGCCAGCCAGCGGCGGTGTCTTGCATCGGCACGGTAATCAGCGTGCGCCCAGACAGGCGCGGGGCGGACATAAACGGCGGATACACCGGCGTGGCGGTCATCACCGCGTCGCCGGCCTGGCCCACGCTGCGGCAGGCCACGTTCAGCCCGCACACCAGGCCCGGCAGCCACACCAGCCAAGCCGGGTCGATCTGCCATTGATAGCTGCGCTGCAGCCAGTCGGTCACCGCCGCCACCACGCCGGGCAGCGGGTCGGGGTAACCATACACCCCATGCGCCACCCGCTCGGCCAGGGCGGCCTGCACGGCAGGTGGGCTGGCAAAGTCCATATCGGCCACCCACATTGGCAGCACGTCACGGTCTGCGTATTTTTGCCATTTGGTGCTGTCACTGTCCCGGCGCGCCGGGCTGTGGTCAAAAACGAATTCGGTCATGTGTTTACGCTCGCAGGGCAGGGAACATTTGTCCGCTTGCCGGTTCATAACAGAACCCATCATGCCGCCGGCCTCACAGGCCGGCAAGCCCGGAGTGTTCATGCTTGTATTCAGCTCCCCCCGCCGCTGGCTGGCGTTGGCCACCCTGCTGCTGGCCAGTGCCAGCGCATACGCCGACACCGCCCCGGCCTCATTGCCCGGCGATTTGCCTCCCACCCAGACCCAAGCTGACGACGCCCGCCCGGCCACACCGGCCCGCCCGGCGCTGCGCGCGCTGAACGGCGAAGCCGATGTGCTGGTGATTCTGGCCGCGCTGCACGAAGACCATCTGAACCAGACCATGACCCTGCTGCCGCTGACCCGCGACCGCAGTGCCCGCCGCAGTCTGGAGCGCAGCGTGCAGTTGCACGCTGGCGAGCTGCGCACCCTGCGCGGCTGGTTGAGCGAGCTGCCCGACCGGCCTCCCAACGACTACCTGCCGCGCCTGCCCGAAGCGGGCAGCACCTCACGGGCGCAGGCTGAGCGCCAGTATCTGCACGCCATGCTCAATCACCACGATGCCCTGGCGCTGCTGGGCCAGCGCGCCAGCGGGCTGACATTGCGCCCGGCAGTCAAAACCTTGCTGGACAGCGTGCTGACGCGCAGCCAGGCCGAACGCCCGCAACTGGAAGCGCGGCTGGCGGCGCTGAACGACTGAACCCCCGCCGGGTTTCTTCTCTCCCTTCCCCCTCCCGGCTTGCCTCTGGCAGGCCGGCGTGCGTGTTGTCCCTTGTGGTCCGATCCCGCCCATGCGGGTTTACCCGGATGAAATGGCCTGTTTTTCGCGCTATAACGAAATTTGCGCGCGCTCGTGTACAAAAAACAACATGATGCGGCGCAACAATTTGCCTTTGCGCAAGCAAATTGGATTATTTATTTGCTCAAACGAATGCAGTGTGTTCAAAATCGGACATCCAGAAGCACTTTTGCGCCAAATCTGTGGATTGACTGGGCGAGCGTGGTTCTGGAGGGGAGGCAGAATTCGGTTTTTTCTGATCATTTCTGTTCGTTTTCAAACATTCGACGGGCAACCAGCCCGCAACCCGGTCGCGCCGGCACCCATCGTGCCCGCTGCCAAACCCCCTATCGCTCAAGAGGTGGAGACATGGTAAACCCAACATTGCCGAACGACATTGACCCGCTGGAAACCAAAGAATGGGTCGATGCGCTGGAATCCGTCCTGGCCGCCGATGGCCCGGAACGCGCGCACTATCTGCTGGAAAAAATGATCGACAAGGCCCGCCGTCGCGGGGCCTACCTGCCGTTTACCGCCACCACCGCCTACCTGAACACCATCCCGGTGGGCAAGGAACAGCGCTCGCACGGCAACCATGAACTCGAACACCGCATCCGCTCCATCATCCGCTGGAACGCCGCCGCCCTGGTGCTGCGCGCCGGCAAGAAAAACCTGGAACTGGGCGGCCACATTGCCAGCTTCCAGTCTGCTGCCACCCTGTACGACGTCGGTTTCAACCACTTCTGGCGCGCGCCCAACGACGAGCAAGAAGGCGACCTGATCTACATTCAGGGCCACTCGGCACCGGGCATGTACGCCCGCGCCTTTCTGGAAGGCCGCCTGAGCGAAGAAGATCTGGACAGCTTCCGTCAGGAAGTGGACGGCAAGGGCCTGTCCTCCTACCCGCACCCGTGGCTGATGCCGGACTTCTGGCAGTTCCCCACCGTGTCGATGGGCCTGGGCCCGCTGATGGCCATTTACCAAGCCCGCTTCCTGAAATACCTGGAAAGCCGTGGTCTGGCACGCACGCCGGGCCGCAAGGTGTGGGTGTTCTGCGGCGACGGCGAAATGGACGAACCGGAATCGCTGGGCGCCATCGGCATGGCCGCCCGCGAAGGTCTGGACAACCTGATTTTTGTGGTCAACTGCAACCTGCAGCGCCTGGATGGCCCGGTGCGCGGCAATGGCAAGATCATCCAGGAGCTGGAAGGTGAATTCCGTGGCTCGGGCTGGAATGTGCTGAAAGTGATCTGGGGCGGTCGCTGGG
>JAGOCN010000413.1 GCA_017998735.1 Giesbergeria sp. | reverse complement strand
ACCACATTCGCCACAAAATTTCGCCGCCCAAACACCTCGTCCATCAGTACCTTGAGGTAATGCCCCTCGTTGTCGTCAATCGTCACCCAGATCGAGCCGTCCTCGCTCAGCAGGTCGCGCAATAGCTGCAGGCGCGGCAGCACCATGCTCAGCCACTGCGAATGCTCCAGGTTGTCGTCGTAATGCTCAAACGCGCTTTGCGTGTTGTACGGCGGGTCAATGAAGATGCATTTCACTTTGCCCCGGTAAAACGGCAGCAGCGCCTTGAGCGCTTCCAGGTTGTCGCCCTGCACCAGCAGGTTGCCAGACGCCTGCTGCGGGTCGCCGTGGGTGGACACCGTGTCCAGCAGGCGGTAAGGCACCTGTGCGGCGGTGGTGAAGGCGTGGGCGCGGTGAAGCCAGTCAAGGGTGGGCATGGAAGGGTGAAGGCTGAAAAAGACGGGCGCAGGCAAAAACGCAAGCAGGGCACCAGCACGGCACTGGCGGGAAAGGCGAAACCGGTGCAGGCAAAGCCGGGCACAAACGGGAAGACGGACAAACGGACGGAATGCGGGCGGGCGGGCAGGCGTCCGGTCGGCCGGGCGATTTCCCGGTTTGTGCTTCGGCCCGGTCCGCAGCCAGCTGCGCAGGCAGCCGGTATTGTGTAGTCTGCCTGGGCAGGTTTTCAAAAAGCTATGCTTTTAATAGCTGCTGGCGCAGGCTGCGCCTGGGCTGCGTGCCGATTTGGCTGTTATCGGTTGGGGCCGAAGCCTTCCAGCTCCTTGGCGCGCTGGGCGGTGCTGGTCATCAGGCAGTCGTTGGCGCTCAGGCGCGCCAGGGTGCCGCCCTGGGGGTCCATGTAGAAGCCGCAGTTGGCATCGCGGAACTGAATCCAGAGGCGCTGCGCGGCCTGCAGCTGCTTTTTGCGCTCGGGCGCCTGCAGCGCCATGGCGGCCTGGTAGGCCTCGTTCAGGCGCGTGTCCTGGCGCTTGGTTTCACCGGCGATGCAGCGCACCATGTCGTTGGTGTTGTTGCTGAAGCGGTCCATGCAGGCGCTGTACTGCCGGCTCAGCAGGCCATCGGCGCCAATGCCGGTGGCAGGGCTGGCGCCGGCGTCCTGCGCGCTGGCGGCCCAGGGCGCGCAGGCCAGCACCAGGGCGGCGCAGCAGGAAGTGAAGGTTTTCAGGGTCAGGGGCATGGCGGGCAATCGCAAGGTGGACAAGGAAGGGATTGGAGACCAAAGGCGGGGCAACTTCAAGCGTGTGGTGCTGCCTGCGCTTGTTGGGCCGTGCGGTGTGGTGCGGTGCGGTACGCATCCTTGTCGTATACAGCCTGCACAGGCCGGCGCTGAAAAAACCATGCGCCTTGCTTGTAGTGCACCAGTAAAAATTCCCCATCGGGAAATTTCTATTGCCAATTCAGTGCACTGCCCGTATAGTTTCCCGATCAGGAAATTATTGTGTCCATCACCCCCACCAACTCCCCCAAGGCACTGGGCGCCGCCGTTTTGGTTGCCCGCCGAAAGCTGGGCCTGACCCAGCCCCAATTGGCCCTGGCGGCGGGCGTTGGCGTGCGCTTCATTGTCGAATTGGAAGCTGGCAAGCCCACCATCCGGCTGGAGACCCTTTTGAAAGTGCTGCACACCCTGGGCGGCAGCCTGGCCGTCGAAGGTCTGGCCTGACATGGCGCGCCACCTGGAAGTCTGGTTGCTGGGCGCGCACGTTGGCACCCTGTCGCAAGTCGAGGGGCGGCTGGGCTTTGCTTATGTGCCTGGTGCCACCACGCCTTTGTCGCAATCCCTGCCCATCCGGCCAGAACCTTTTGACGACAGGGCAGCCCGTCCGTTCTTCGCTGGCTTGTTGCCCGAAGGTGGCAAGCGCAAGCAGATCGCCAGAACGCTGCAAATCTCCACGCAAAACGACTATGCCCTGCTGGACAGCCTGGGGGGTGAATGCGCCGGTGCTGTCACCTTGCTTGATGCCGGCCAGTGGCCTCCACCTCCCGATGCCCCCCGAGAAGTGCGCTGGCTGGACCACGCGCAGCTGCTCCAGGTGCTCGATGAAATGCCGCTGCGCCCCATGCGTGCGGGCGAAGACGGCCTGCGCCTGTCGCTGGCCGGTGCGCAAGACAAACTGCCGGTGGTGTGGGACACGGATGGCCTTCGCATCGGCCTGCCATTGAACGGCTCCCCCAGCAGCCACATCCTCAAACCGCCCATTGCCGGGGTGGACGGCAGCGTCTTCAACGAAGCCTTTTGCATGGCACTGGCCGGTGCATTGAAACTCGACGTGGCCGGCACCCAGATCCAGGCCATTGCCGATGGGCAGCAGCAGCGCCACTACCTGCTGGTAAAGCGCTACGACCGGCAAGCGGATTTAGCGAACCTGCCAACCCAGCGCCTGCACCAGGAAGACTTTTGCCAAGCGCTGGGCACCGTCTCGGAGCACAAGTACCAAAACGAAGGCGGCCCGGGCTTGGCCCAGGCCTTCGCACTTGTGCGCAGCGCCACCCGGCCCAGCGCGCTGCACACGCTCAAGTTGCTGGACTTTGTGGTGTTCAACGCCCTGATCGGCAACCACGATGCCCACGGCAAAAACTTCTCGCTGCTCTACACCCCGGCGGGCGCTGTGCTCACGCCGCTGTATGACGCGCTGTGCACCGCCATCTACCCCACGCTCACCGAAAAAATGGCCATGAAAATCGGCAGCAAATACAAGTTCTCGGAAGTGATGGCACGGCACTGGGAGCAATTTGCCGTGGATGCCGCCTTGTCGCCCGCGCAGGTCAAAAAGCGCATTCTGGACATCGCCAGGCGCCTGCCCGACTTGGCGCACGCCACCCTGGCCGCGTTTCAGGGCCAGGGCCACCACCACCCCGTCATCGACCAGATCGTTGCCCTGATCGACCAGCGCTGCGCCCTCACCATTCGGCGCC
>JAGOCN010000411.1 GCA_017998735.1 Giesbergeria sp. | reverse complement strand
TCCTTGTCCCAGCGGGCGGCATGGGGCCACAGTTCCTGCCGGGCAAAGTCGCGCACGGCGTCGCGCACCATTTCCTGGTCTTGGGTCAGAAGCATGGAACAGGTCTCCAGTGGGTTATGTACAGAAAAGCAGGTGTTGGCAAGGCGGAACTGGCGCGCGCGCCGGGTGGCAGCTTTACCACGGCATTACCGCGGCATCACCACAACCTCACCACGACGCGGCAGGGCTGCCGTCGCGCAGCAAAAACTGGCCGCTGTGCGCAGGCGTCAGCCGGGCCAGCGCGGCGCGCATGGCGGCCACGCTTTCGGGTGCGGTCAGCGGCGCCTGCCCGCCGCCCATGTCGGTCTGCACCCAGCCGGGGCTGAGCGCCACCAGCGTGGCCTGCGGGTAGTCGTGCCGGGCGCTGGCAATGGCCATGTTGAGGGCTGCCTTGCTGACGCGGTACAGCCAGGTGTGGCTGCTTTCCACCCCGCCAATGCGGCCCAGGTCGCTGCTGATGAAGGCAAAGCGCCCCTGCGCGGCCTCGACCAGCGGGGCCACCTGCGGAATCGCCTGCATGGCGCCCAGCACGTTGGTGTGCATGACGTGGTCGAACTGCTGCTGCGTGGGCGGCGACAGCGCATTGCCCCGGTCCATCACGCCCGCCACATACAGGGCGGTGTCGATCTTTTCGCCGTCCAGCATCCAGGCCAGGCCGCTGACGCTGGCCGGGTCGGCCACGTCGACGGTCAGCACGCTCTCCACGCCCAGCGCCTGCAGGCGCTCGCGCCCGGCGGCGTCACGCGCCGTGGCCAGTACGCGCTCGCCAGCGGCCACGTACTGGCGGGCAAATTCCAGGCCCAGGCCACGCGAGGCACCAATGATCAGAACATTCGACATGAAACAGGCCTCCAGCGCTTGTGCAGCTTGCGCAAGCAGCTATCAAATTAAAATCAAGCGATGGGTATCAGCGCACCTGAGGTGCCTGCTCTTGGGCAATCTGCCGCGCGTAGCGCTGCACCATGGCATCTTGCGACTCCTGCACTGGACCCGCGTGAATCTGATCCTGAATCATCTCGTTCGCGGTCGGCAAGGCGCTTCGCTCCACTTGCGCACCGGCCTGCCACAGGCGCGAGCGCATGAGCGCTTTGGCGCAGTGCAGATAAGCCTCGGCTACCTGCACCTCGATCACCAGCTTGGGGCGCTGGCGCTCGGCGCTGAAACGCTCGGTGAATGCGGGCTCGTCGCGCAGCCGCGCCGTGCCATTGATGCGCAGGGTTTCATCCACACCGGGAATCACAAACAGCAGGCCAATGCGCGGGTCATGCAGAAGGTTTTCCAGCGTGTCAAGCCGGTTGTTGCCGCCCGCATCGGGCAGCAGCAACGTGCGCACGCCGGCCACTTGCACAAAGCCCGGCGGCCCGCCGCGCGGCGAGGCATCCATGAACGCGTCCACGCCACCGCCCGTGGCCAGCACGCACAGCGGCGACAGCGCAATGAAGCGCTGGCAATGCACGTCGAGTTGTGTGAGTTGCTTGCGCAGCGCACGCTCGCCGGGTGCTGAATACAACGCGCGCAGTTGCTCGATCGTCTTGATCATGGCGTAGCGCCGGCGCGGCTCAGACCAGTTCCACCGCCATGGCGGTGGCTTCACCCCCGCCAATGCACAGCGTCGCCAGGCCTTTTTTCAAGCCACGGGCCTTGAGCGCATGCAGCAGCGTGACCAGAATGCGCGCACCGCTGGCGCCAATCGGGTGGCCGAGCGCGCAGGCGCCGCCGTTCACGTTCACCTTGTCGTGCGGCAGGTTCAGGTCGTGCATCAGCGCCATCGGCACCACGGCAAAGGCTTCGTTGATTTCCCACAGGTCAACGTCCTCCACCGCCCACCCGGCCTTGGCCAGCGCCTTTTGCGTGGCGCCCAGCGGGGCTGTGGCAAACCATTCGGGCTCCTGCGCGTGCGTGGCGTGGCCGACGATGCGCGCCAGCGGCTGACAGCCCAGCCTGTCGGCGGTGGACTGGCGCATCAGCACCAGCGCGGCGGCGCCGTCGTTGATGCTGGAGCTGGAGGCGGCGGTGATGGTGCCGTCCTTCTTGAATGCAGGTTTCAGTCCCGCCATCTTGTCCAGCCGTGCCTTGCCGGGGCTTTCGTCGGTGTCGATGACGGTTTCAACCGCACGTGTTTTGACGGTCACGGGCGCAATCTCGGCGGCAAAGCTGCCATTCTGGCTGGCCGCCTGGGCACGCTGCACGCTGGCCGTGGCAAAAGCGTCCTGCTGCTGGCGGGTGAAGCCATATCTGGCGGCGCAGTCCTCGCCAAAGGTGCCCATGGAGCGGCCCGGCTCGTAGGCGTCCTCCAGGCCGTCAAGCATCATGTGGTCAAAGATGCGGTCGTGGCCCAGACGGTAGCCACCGCGCCCTTTTTGCAGCAGGTAGGGCGCGCCGGTCATGCTTTCCATGCCGCCCGCCACCATCACATCGTGCGTGCCGGCCAGCAGCATGTCGTGCGCCAGCATGGCGGCCTTCATGCCCGAGCCGCACATCTTTGACAGCGTGACGGCACCGGCCTCTTTGGGCAGCCCGCCCTTGAACGCTGCCTGGCGCGCCGGCGCCTGGCCCTGGCCGGCCATCAGGCAGTTGCCAAACAGCACTTCGCCCACGGCCGACGGCGCAATGCCGGCGCGTTGGACGGCAGCGGCGATTGCCACACCGCCCAGGTCGTGCGCGGCCAGAGTGGCAAAGTCGCCCTGGAACGCGCCCATGGGCGTGCGTGCAGCAGAAACGATGACGATGGGGTCTTCAGCAAGCTTCGGGGTCATGGAGGGCTCCAATGAAAGTGAAAGAAGCAGCGCGGGCGTCCGCCTGGGGCACCCGCACTGCACAGGACCGTGCAAGGTCAGACGGCTTCGGTGTCCATGTCTGCCGCGGTGTCCAGGGC
>JAGOCN010000410.1 GCA_017998735.1 Giesbergeria sp. | reverse complement strand
GATGGCGGCCAGGCGCTCCAGGCCCATGCCGGTGTCCACGCACGGGGCCGGCAGGGGCGAGACCGAGCCGTCTTCCGCCATGTCGAACTGCATGAACACGTTGTTCCAGATTTCAATGAAACGGTCACCGTCTTCGTCGGGGCTGCCGGGCGGGCCGCCAGGAATGTGGTCGCCGTGGTCGTAGAAGATTTCGCTGCACGGGCCGCACGGCCCGGTGTCGGCCATCATCCAGAAGTTGTCAGACTTGTAGCGCCCGCCCTTGTTGTCGCCAATGCGGATGACACGCTCGGGGCTCAAGCCGATTTCCTTGGTCCAGATGTCATAGGCCTCGTCGTCTTCCTGGTACACGGTGGCCAGCAGGCGCTCGGGCGGCAGCTTGTACACCTTGGTCAGCAGCTCCCAGGCCCAGTGCAGCGACTCGCGCTTGAAATAGTCGCCAAAGCTCCAGTTGCCCAGCATTTCAAAAAAGGTGTGGTGGCGTGCGGTGTAGCCCACGTTTTCCAGGTCGTTGTGCTTGCCGCCGGCGCGCAGGCACGCCTGCACCGAGGTGGCGCGGTTGTAGGGCCGCTGGTCGGTGCCCAGAAACACATCCTTGAACTGCACCATGCCCGAATTGGTGAACATCAGCGTCGGATCGTTGCCCGGCACCAGCGAGCTGGTCGGCACGATGGCGTGGCCCCTGGCGGCAAAAAAATCCAGAAAGGTCTTGCGGATATCGGCAACGGTGAAACGGGTGGTCATGGAGAGAAGGTGTGTGTTTTAAAAGGGTGAAAGGCGGCAGCCTGTCCGGGCACGCCAGGCTGGGCAAACTGTTGATTTTAGGGTGATTCACCCCCGTGCACTGCGCCGGGGTGCAGCCAGCCCAGGACAAGACAGAGGCCGTTGCAACGCAGCTTTGCAGCGGCTTGTGCAGAAGCAGCTCTGGCTGCCAGCATGAAAACTGAAAGCTACACTGCCACCAGGCCATGCTCTTTTTTTATGCAGCATCGGTGTGAAAGCACAGCATGTGGTTTTTCTCCTGGGCTTTCAGGTCCAGCGAAAACCAGCAACGCGCCCACGGCGCGTGTTCGAAGGGTTGCACCCCTTTTCCATCTTCTGGAAAAAACAGGGTGCAGCCCATTTCCATTCAACCACCACAGGGTTCTCTCATTAGATCCACGATTTCAATTTTGCCATTGCCATGAAATACATCCAACGCGCTCAAGGCGTTCTGCAAACACGCGGCTGGTTCGGATTGCTGAAATTCCTCTGCTCTCGCGTGGTGCAGTTTTCAGAAGACCTGGTGTTTGAAAAAAAGCTGGACGATACGGCCGCTGCGGTGCCTGAAAAACCGGGCCCGGATTACCAAACGCATCTGCTGAAGGCCAGCAATCTGAATGCCCCTGAAAACCGCTGGCTGGTGCAATCGGTGCTGCAAGGAGAAGGCCTGCAATACCTGCAAGGGCTGCAGAAAGAAGACTGCATGGTCGCCATTGTGCAAAACCGGGAAGTTGTTCACACCAGCTTTGTGCAGTTTGAAACCAGCTACAAAAAATTGCTGAACGAAGCCAATGCCGCCCCGCTGATCGGAAATTGCCAGACCGCGCAGAAGCACCGTGGAAAGGGACTGTACCCCTACGCCATAAACCATTGCTGCCACGAAATTGCCCGCCGGGGCTGCCGAAGAATTCTCATTTCCTGCGCGCCGGACAATGTGCCGTCCGTGTCGGGAATCAAAAAAGCAGGCTTTGTCAAGGTGCGCAGGGTCAAGACCCTGACGGTATTGACCCTCTTCTATTGTCAGAAAGTCATTCCAAAAAATGGAGTGAAAAGCAGATACAGAATAGGTTTTATTTGAACTGTTTCACGCAAGCGCTTCAGAAAACCTGGCTGAAAAAATCAGGACAGCAAGTCTGAAGCGCGTTTTCCTTGAAAGGCCGGGCGTGTGACTGCATGGGGCTGCCCAGAGGGTGTGCACTCAGGGCAGTCCACTGCACAAGATGCAGCCGGTTGCGTCTCAGCCGCCCGCTGCAGCTTCAGCCTGCGCAGGCGCCAGCAGGGCCATGGCGGTTTGCGCCAGTTCGCGCTTGAGCACCTTGTTCGATGCATTGAGCGGAAAGCTGTCAAACCACAGCACATGGCGCGGCACCTTGTAGTTCGCCATGTTGGCGCGGGCCCAGGCCACCAGGGCTTCGCTGCTCAGCTCTGCTCCGGCGCGCAGCACCACGCAGGCGCAGCCGACTTCGCCCATGCGCTCGTCGGGCACGCCGACCACGGCCACCTGGGCGATGTCCGGGTGGCCGGCCAGCATGCGCTCGATCTCGGCCGGGTAGCAGTTGAAGCCACCGACGATGAACATGTCCTTCAAGCGGTCGGTGATGCGCAGGTAGCCGCGCTCGTCCAGCACGCCGACGTCGCCGGTGTGCAGCCAGCCGTCAGCGTCAATCGCCTCCTGCGTGGCCGCTTCGTCATCGAAATAGCCCTGCATGACGTGGTAGCCGCGCAGCAGTACTTCGCCTGCCTCGCCGGCAGGCACGGTCTGGCCGGCCTCGTCCACGCAGCGCACCTCGGTGCCTGGCAGTGCGCGGCCGCAGGTGGTGGCCACGGTTTCGGCGCTGTCGCCGGGGTCGCACAGGGTGGCGCAGCCGCCGCACTCGGTCAGGCCGTAGGCGGTGGTGACGTTGGTGATGCCGAGTTCTTCGCGCATGCGGGTGATGAGCACCGGCGGCACGGTGGCCGCGCCGGTCACCGCCACACGCAGGGACGAAATGTCGAAGTCTTTCAACCGGGGGTGCGCCAGCATGGTCAGGAACAGCGTCGGCGGGCCGGGCATGAAGCTGATGCGGTCGTTGGCAATGCGCGCCAGCACCTTGTCGGCGTCAAACACCTGCTCGGGGTACACGGTGGCGCCCTGAATGAACGCTGCCACCCAACCGGCCTTGTAGCCAAAG
>JAGOCN010000409.1 GCA_017998735.1 Giesbergeria sp. | reverse complement strand
GAAGGAAAACATGAAACGCGCTGCCTTGGGTGCCTGCGTATTCTGGGTCATCAACCCTTGGGCAGATCGGGCGTTGCGGGTTATTCCTTACACTGCGCGGTTCATTTGTTTTTTCAGGCCGCGCAGGGCACGGCTGCATGGAGGCTGCGCATGAAGTTTCGTTTTCCCATCATCATCATCGACGAGGACTACCGCTCCGAGAACACCTCGGGTCTGGGCATCCGCGCGCTGGCGCAGGCCATTGAAGCCGAGGGTTTTGAAGTGCTGGGCGTGACCAGCTATGGCGACCTGTCGCAGTTTGCGCAGCAGCAAAGCCGCGCCAGCGCTTTCATTTTGTCGATCGACGATGAGGAATTCACGCTCGGCGCGGGCCAGGACCCGATCGTGCACAGCCTGCGCAGCTTCATTGGCGAGGTGCGGCGCAAGAACGTCGATGTGCCGATCTACATCTATGGCGAGACCAAGACCAGCCGGCACCTGCCCAACGACATCCTGCGCGAGCTGCATGGCTTCATCCACATGTTCGAGGACACGCCCGAATTCGTCGCCAAGCACATCATCCGCGAGGCCAAGAACTACCTGGAAAGCGTGCAGCCGCCGTTTTTCAAGGCGCTGCTGGACTATGCCGAGGACGGCTCGTACAGCTGGCACTGCCCCGGCCACTCGGGCGGTGTGGCGTTTCTGAAAAGCCCGGTGGGCCAGATGTACCACCAGTTCTATGGCGAGAACATGCTGCGCGCCGACGTCTGCAATGCGGTGGAAGAGCTCGGCCAGCTGCTGGACCACAACGGTGCCATTGGCGAAAGCGAGCGCAACGCGGCGCGCATTTTCAATGCCGACCACTGCTTCTTCGTCACCAATGGCACCAGCACGTCGAACAAGATCGTCTGGCACCACACCGTGGCGCCGGGCGATGTGGTGGTGGTGGACCGCAACTGCCACAAGTCCATCCTGCACGCGATCATCATGACCGGCGCGGTGCCGGTGTTCCTGAAGCCCACGCGCAACCATTTCGGCATCATCGGCCCGATTCCGCAAAGCGAGTTCGAGCCTGACACCATCAAGGCCAAGATTCTGGCCAACCCGCTGCTCAAGGGCGTGGACCCGGAAAAGGTCAAGCCGCGCGTGCTGACGCTGACCCAGTCCACCTACGACGGCGTGCTCTACAACACCGAAACCATCAAGAATTTGCTGGACGGCTATGTGGACAACCTGCACTTTGACGAGGCCTGGCTGCCGCACGCCGCCTTCCACCCGTTCTACGGCGCCTACCACGCCATGGGCAAAAAGCGTGCCCGCCCCAAGCATTCGGTGGTGTACGCCACGCAGTCCATCCACAAGCTGCTGGCCGGCATCAGCCAGGCCAGCCATGTGCTGGTGCAGGACTCGCAGACCGACAAGCTCGACCGCCATCTGTTCAACGAGGCGTACCTGATGCACACCAGCACCAGTCCGCAGTACAGCATCATTGCCAGCTGCGATGTGGCCGCCGCCATGATGGAGCCGCCCGGCGGCACCGCGCTGGTGGAAGAAAGCATTCTGGAAGCGCTGGACTTTCGCCGTGCCATGCGCGAGATCGAGGCCGAGTTTGGCAAGGACGACTGGTGGTTCAAGGTCTGGGGGCCCGACCAGCTGGTCGAAGAAGGCCTGGGCCGCGCCGAAGACTGGATCATCCGCGCCAACAAAAAGGGCAAGAAGAATGACAACAAATGGCATGGCTTTGGCGACCTGGCCGACGGCTTCAACATGCTGGACCCGATCAAGTCCACCATCGTCACGCCCGGCCTGAGCCTGGACGGCAAGTTCGACAAAACCGGCATTCCGGCCTCCATCGTCACCAAGTACCTGGCCGAGCATGGCGTGGTGGTGGAAAAGACCGGCCTCTACAGCTTTTTCATCATGTTCACCATCGGCATCACCAAGGGCCGCTGGAACACGTTGCTGACCGCGCTGCAGCAGTTCAAGGACGACTACGAGAAGAACCAGCCGATGTCGCGCGTGGTGCCCGAGTTCTGCCAGCAGCACCGCCGCTACCAGCGCATGGGCCTGCGCGACATGTGCCAGCACATCCACCAGCTGTATGCCCAGTACGACATTGCCCGCCTGACCACCGAAATCTACCTGTCCGACCTGACGCCGGCCATGAAGCCGAGCGACGCCTATGCGCACATTGCGCACCGCCAGACCGAGCGCGTGCCGATCGACGATCTGGAAGGCCGCATCACCGTCGGCCTGATCACGCCGTACCCGCCGGGCATTCCGCTGTTGGTGCCGGGCGAAGTGTTCAACAAGAAAATTGTGGATTATTTGAAGTTCGCCCGCGAATTTGCCGAGCTCAGCCCCGGTTTTGAAACCGACATCCACGGCCTGGTCGAAATCGAGGACGAAAACGGCCATGTGACCTACTACGCCGACTGCGTGGCACGCGGCAACGCCGAGCAGGAGCCCGAGCCGCTGGCCACCGCCGACAATCTGGTGCAGGTGGGTGACAAGGGGCCGTTCAGCCGCTTCATCTGACCTGCAATGCCTGTGTCCTGCGCGCTGCAGGGCAGGGCGCTGTCGCTTCCCGGTTTTGGCCGGGGAGCGATTTTTTTTGTCTTTTTCTGCTTTTTCTGCTTTTTTGCAGTCCGGTTGAATCCACCGGGCGAATGGGTGCGTATCGGTTGTCAGCTGCAGGATTTTTCTTTCTTCTTCTTTGGTTTTTCTTCCCGCAGCCACCGGTTTCTTTGTCCCCCTTCAGGAGCTTTCCATGCGCACTTCTTCTTTTTCCTTCACTCCCCGCCTTGCCACCCTGGCCCTGTCCGTGGCCCTGTCTGCTGCTGCCGTGCCTGCCCTGGCACAGGTCATGGTGGGCGGCGCGTCGATGCTGCCCAGCCGCGACATCATCGACAACGCGGTCAACTCCAAGGACCACACCACGCTGGTGGCTGCGGTC
>JAGOCN010000408.1 GCA_017998735.1 Giesbergeria sp. | reverse complement strand
AAGGAAGCCTTGGTGGTGGGTGCTGAGGTGTTCCTGCAGGCGGTGCGCGACGGCGGTGCCACGCTGCTGCCTATCGACAGCGAGCATTCGGCCATCTTTCAGTCGCTGCCCGAAGACCCGGCCACCTGGGCGCGGCGGGTGGACAAGATCATCCTGACCGCTTCGGGCGGACCGTTTCGCCAGCGCACGCCGGACAGCCTGCGCGCTGTCACGCCAAGCGAAGCCTGCGCGCACCCCAACTGGGTGATGGGCCGCAAGATTTCCATCGATTCCGCGACCATGATGAACAAGGCGCTGGAAGTGATCGAGGCACGCTACCTGTTCGGCTTGGCCCCCGAGCAGCTGGACGTGGTGATCCACCCGCAAAGCACCATCCATTCCATGGTGCAGTACCGCGATACCTCGGTGGTGGCGCAGCTGGGCACACCCGACATGCGCGTGCCGATTGCCTATGGACTGGCCTGGCCGGAGCGGGTCGAGTCCGGCGCGGCTGCGCTTGATTTCCATGCGCTGGGCGCCATGACGTTTGAAGCCATCGACGGCCATGGCCACCCCGAGCGTTTTCCGGGCCTGCGCCTGGCGTGGGAAACGCTGGCGGCGCCGGTGGGCACCACAGCGGTGCTCAATGCCGCCAACGAGGTGGCGGTGGCGGCCTTTCTGGACCGGCGCATCCGCTTTGACCAGATCCATGCCGTGAACCTTGCAACTTTGTCGGCGGTGCTGCCCTCCAACCCGGCCTCGCTGGAGGCGTTGCTGGCGCTGGACGCGCTGGCGCGTGAAAGCGCCGAAAGCTGTGCGCGCGGCCTGGCCGCCTGACCTTCCTTTTGCTTTTTTCCTTTGTTGCGGTCTGCCTTGGCAGGCCACCGACTTTGCTGCTGCTGCAGCAGGAGCTTGAAACATGCTGATGACCCTTGTCGCCTTTGTGGTCGCACTGGGCGTCCTGATTGCCGTGCACGAATATGGCCACTACCGCGTGGCTGTGGCCTGCGGCGTCAAGGTGCTGCGCTTTTCGGTGGGTTTCGGCAAGCCGCTCTTGCGCTGGCAACCCAAGGGCTCGTCCACCGAATTCGTGCTGGCGGCGTTTCCGCTGGGCGGCTATGTGCGCATGCTCGACGAACGCGAAGCGCCGGTGCCGGCGTCCGAGCGGCACCTGGCCTTCAACACGCAGCCGCTGCGTTCGCGCGCTGCCATCGTGGCCGCCGGGCCGGTGGCCAACCTGCTGCTGGCCATCGTTTTGTACGCCGCGGTCAACTGGATTGGCGTGCAGGAACCGATGGCCTACCTGGCCAGCCCGCCGACCGGGTCGGTGGCCGAGGCGGCCGGCCTGCGCGGCGGCGAACTGGTGCGCAGCGCGGCGCTGGGCAGTGGCGCGCCCGAGCCGGTGCGCTCGTTTGAAGACCTGCGCTGGACATTGACGCGCGGCGCGCTCGATTCGCTGCCGGTGCGCCTGGAGGTGGAGCGCACCCCCGGCGGTGCGGGCCGCTCGGTGCTGCTGCCGCTGGACCAGATCGATGCCAGCAAGGCCGACGCCCAGCTGATGCGCAAGGTGGGCGTTCTGGGGCCCTGGACACGCCCGGTGCTGGGCGAAGTCATGCAGGGCAGTGCAGCCGAGCGCTCGGGCCTGCGCGCCGGCGACGAGGTGCAGCGCATTGGCAGCACCGAGGTGGTGGACGGCCAGCAGCTGCGCGAACTGATCCGCGCCTCGGTGCAGGACGGCAAGGCGCAGGCGCAGCCCTGGCGCATCGTGCGCGCCGGCGAAGAGCGCACGCTGGACGTCACGGCCGATGTGGTCAGCGACGAAGCCGCCGGCCCGGTCGGCCGCATTGGTGCTTATGTGGGCGCGGCGCCGCGGATGACCACGGTGCAGTACGGGCCGCTCGACGGCCTGTGGGCGGGCGCCACCCGCACCTGGGAGGTGTCGGTGCTGACGGTGCGCATGATGGGCCGCATGGTCATTGGCCAGGCATCGCTGAAAAACCTGAGCGGACCGCTGACGATTGCCGACTATGCCGGGCGTTCGGCCAGCATGGGCCTGACCCAGTACCTGGTGTTTCTGGCGCTCATCAGCGTCAGTCTGGGGGTGCTGAACCTGATGCCGCTGCCGGTTCTGGACGGTGGGCACCTGATGTATTATCTTTGGGAAGGCGTGACCGGCAAGGCCGTTTCCGAAGCCTGGATGGAACGCCTGCAACGCGGCGGCATTGCGCTGCTGATGCTGATGATGTCCATCGCCATGTTCAACGATATCACCCGTCTTCTTGGCTAACCTTTTGGCAGGCTCCCGATTGTCCGGGAAGGCCACCGCTTCATTCATGAAAAAAAACCTCCAACGCTTTGGCGTGCGCACCGCGTGTGCCGTGGCTGCCCTGATTTTTGCTGCCCAGTCGGCATGGGCCCTGGACCCCTTCAAGGTGCAGGACATCCGCATCGAGGGCCTGCAGCGTGTCGAGCCCGGAACCGTGTTTGCTTCCATCCCGGTGCGCGTGGGGGACGAATACACCGACGAGAAGGGCGTCGCCGCGATCCGTTCGCTGTTCAGCCTGGGCCTGTTCACCGACGTGCGGCTGGAGGCCACCGGCAACGTGCTGGTGGTGGTGGTGCAGGAGCGCCCGACCATCGCCGACGTGGATTTCTCCGGGGCGCGTGAATTCGACAAGGAAGCGCTGAAGAAAAGCATGCGCGACGTGGGCCTGGCCGATGGCCGCCCGTTCGACAAGGCGCTGGCCGACCGCGCCGAGCAGGAATTGAAGCGCCAGTACCTGAACAAAAGCTTTTATGCAGTGGACGTGGTCACCACCGTCACGCCCATCGAGCGCAACCGCGTCAACCTGACTTTCACAGTGGTGGAGGGCGCGCCGGCGCACATCAAGGACATCCAGATTGTCGGCAACCAGGCGTTCAGCGATTCCACTTTGAAGGGCCTGTTCGAGCAGGACACCGG
>JAGOCN010000039.1:7057-9466 GCA_017998735.1 Giesbergeria sp. | reverse complement strand
CGCTTTACACGCTGTTCCAGGTGATGACGCTGGAGAGCTGGTCGATGGGCATCGTGCGGCCGCTGATGGAGGTGTTTCCCTTTGCCTGGACGTTCTTCATTCCGTTCATTCTGGTGGCTACCTTCACGATGCTGAACCTGTTCATCGGTGTCATCGTGAGCGCCATGCAAAGCTTTGCCAGCTCGGACGCCGAAGGCCATGCCGGCGTGGCAAACCACACCAGCCCACCTGCGCAGACCGACCTGCATGCAGAGATGCACGCGGACCTGCGCCTGCTGCGCAGCGAGCTGGCAGAACTGAAAGACCTGCTGCGAACGCAGGAGAGGCGCTAGAACCTTCCTTGCCTGGCTGGCGGGTGGCATGGGGCGGCGCGCATTTCACCTGCATGGAACGCTGAAATTTGCTATTGAAAAGTGAGCTGCTGGCGCAGTCTGCACCTGCGCTGGAAGCACTTTTTGCCAAAATATCCATTTCTGCGGTGGATGCAGGGCCAGCCCGCACGCCCAGGCCCAGCCAGCCCGAAACCGTCTTCAAACGCCGGTTTTGGCGCCCCCGCTGGCGCGGGCCATGGGGACGCTGGTACTTCGGACAGCGGAATGCCAGCCGCACTGATCGCCAGTCCGGTGGCGACTCCGCCTGTGCAGCCAGACACGGCACACTGCGCCCATGGCCTTGCCTCCTGCACCAGCACCAGCACCAGCACCCCAGCCTCCTGCACAGACCGGACCGGTTGCCGCTTCGCCGGAGGTTTCCGGGGCAGATCGCGCTGGCGCCGAACCGCACCGCTCCCCTGCAGCGCGGCCGCTCTGGAACGTGTTTGTGCGCCGGGCCAAGGGCGCCGCACTGGCCGTGCTGGTTTGCAGCGCCGGCCTGTGGTGGGCGGCCACCCAGGGTGGCTGGCCGCAGGAACTGCTGGCCCGCCTGCCAGCGCCAGCGCGCATCACCGCTTGGCTGCGCCAGCCCGACCTGTCCGATCTGCCCGGAGTGCCCCGGCACTGGAACCCCTGGGCGCCGCTGACGCTGCAGGAGCCGGACGGGCCGTTCACCCGCTGGAAGCTGGACCGGCTGGAATCGGCGCCCGCTGCCTGCCTGCAGTGGCTGGCCGGTGCGCCAGGCCTTGCCAGCACGCCGGTGCCCGACCGCACCACCGGCAATGCCGGTACTGCCGGGCAGTGCGGCTGGCAGGCGGCCAGCCGCATTGGCCAAATCGGGCAGGCGCGTTTTTCTTCGCCTTTCATGCTCACCTGCGGCGCTGCGGTGGCGCTGGCCCGTTGGGAGCGCCATGTGCTGCAGCCGGCCGCCCAGGACCGCTTTGGTGTGCCGGTGGTGCGCATCGAGCACCTGGGCAGCTATGCCTGCCGCCGCATTGCCGGCAGCACCGGGCCGGGCCGGCTGAGCGAGCACGCCCGCGCCAATGCCCTGGACGTGGCCGCCTTCACGCTGCAGGGCGGCCGCCGCATCAGCGTGCTGGGCGACTGGCAGGCAGCCGCCGCACCCGCCGCGCCCTCGGCAGCCGAGGCAGACCCCAAGGCCGCCTTTTTACGCCAGGTGCGCGATGGCGCCTGCCAGGGCTTTGCCGCCGTGCTCGGGCCGGACTACAACGCCGCGCACCGCGACCACTTCCATCTGGACCGTGGCACTTACCGGGCCTGCCGCTGAGCAGCCGGCAAAGCGGCGCGGCAGAGGGGTGGCAACCAGGTTCCGGACGGCGCCAAGGCTCTGACCGCAGCCGCAGGCGCCGGCGTGCAAATCGAAAGCGGGCTGCTCGACACTTTCGATGGTCAGACAGAGCATTTTTGCCCTGACCGGCATGAAATCCTTGTGCAAAATCTCTGTATTTTGCTATTGAAACAGGAGCTACTGGCGCATGCTGCGTCTGCGTTGGAAGCATTTTTTACCAAAATGCCAGAACCTGTGACAGAAGCAGTGTCGGCCTGGCGTCCAGCCGTCTAGCCTTCCAGCCAGCCAGAGACTGCTCTGGCACATGCGGCCAACGGCGCCGCGATGCCAGGTCACAGCCCACAAGCCCACAGTTTCGGACATGCGCGTTTGCACCGGACATGCCGGGCCGCAGAGCAGTGCTGCAATGGCCAGCCAGCCCCCTGGTTTGCACAGCAGGTCCATAAAAATTTTCTTGGTTCAACAACAGCTTTTTCAATTCATTTACACTTGGAAATGAATTAGAGTTTCTTATTACATTGAAGTTGTGTTGATTTTTGATCTTGCTCAGTACAGAGGCATTGGCCACAGGCGCTCTGCGCTTTCCCTGACAGACACACACCAGGCTTTCCGGAAAGCGATTTGACGATGGAACACACGCATTGCCTGGCAGTCAAGGGCCTGGGCGCAGTTTTTGGCCCCAAGGTGGTGCTGGCGGAAGTGGATTTCGAGGTGCCGACCGCTTCCGTC
>JAGOCN010000039.1:0-6957 GCA_017998735.1 Giesbergeria sp. | reverse complement strand
AGGCTTTCCGGAAAGCGATTTGACGATGGAACACACGCATTGCCTGGCAGTCAAGGGCCTGGGCGCAGTTTTTGGCCCCAAGGTGGTGCTGGCGGAAGTGGATTTCGAGGTGCCGACCGCTTCCGTCACCGTGCTGCTGGGCCCTTCGGGCTCGGGCAAATCCACCGTGCTGCGCGCGCTGGCCGGGCTCAACACCGCCAATGCACGCTACCAGGAATGGGGCACGGCCCTGTACCAGGGCCAGCCGGTGGCGCAGGGACACCGGCCGCGCCTGGTGCAGCAAAACACCCGCCTGATGGCCACCACCACCCTGGACGCGCTGGCAGACCAGGTGCGCGGGCAGCTTGCGCTGTCGCCGCTGGAGCTGCGCGGCTGGTTTGCCGACTACGTCACGCGCATGGGTTTTCCGGAGCTGCAGGCGTCTTTTGACCGCCTGACCGTGGAGCTGCCGGCGGTGCAGCTGCGCGCCGTGTCCATCCTGCGCGAAGCGGTGTGCGAACCGGCGCTGCTGATGGTGGACGAGCCCACCAGCAACCTCTCCGACTACGACGCCTACCTGCTGCTGGACCTGCTGCGCGCCGTGGGCCGCAGTTCCGCGCTGCTCTTGGTGCTGCACAACCAGAAGCATGCGCGCATGGTCGGCCAGCACATGGTGCTGCTGGCCGGTGGCCGGGTGCAGGAAGCCGGCACCATGGAGGCTTTTCTGTCGATGCCGCAGTCGGCTGCCGGCCAGCAGTTCGTGCGCACCGGCAGCTGCGCGGTGCCGTCGCCCGACGCCACCGCCGACACGCTGGCCGAGGGCATCGAAGCGCCCCCGCCGCTGCCCGCGGCGGCACGGCAGGCACTGGTGGCCCATGGCGCAGCAGTGGCAAAAGCATCCGATCGGCTGCAACCGCAAGCACCACAACAAGTGCCAACACCAGCAGCAGGGCCGACAGCAGAGCCGCCCTCGGCCCCAGCATCCGCACCGGCACCGGTTCTGGAAACCACAGCAGCCACAGCATCAGCGGCCAGGGTGAAACCGGCAGCGCACTCTTCGGCCGGACCCAGCGGCTTTGCCTGGCTGGTGCCGGGCCAGTTGGCCGGCACGCCCCTGCCCGGCGTGGTGCACGACATCGACCTTGATCTGGCGGCGCTCAGGCGCATGGGCATCACGCTGCTGATCACGCTCACCGAGCGCGACCTGCCCCAGGAACCCCTGCTGCGCCATGGCCTGCGCAACCTGCACCTGCCCATCTACGACCGCGAGCCGCCCACCGTGGCGCAGATCCAGATGCTGCTCAAGCGCATGGAAATACTGCTGGCCCAGGGCCATGTGCTGGCTGTGCACTGCCTGGCCGGCATTGGCCGTACCGGCACCGTGCTGGCGGCCTGGCTGGTGCGCGAGGGCCTTGCCGCGCCAGAAGCCCTGCGCCGCGTGCGCCTGATCGATGCGCAGTACGTGCAGACCACGGAGCAGGAAGACTTCTTGCAGCTGTACGAAGACGCCATCTTGCGAAGAATCATCTGACCCCTTCATCCCACCCCGCCTGTTCAACAAGGAAATAACCCATGAGTTTCGACATTGCCCTCAATACCGCCGCCACCACGGTGCCCGAATGCGTGGCCGCCGGCTATGTGGACGTGGCCTCGGGCATGCTGCTGGCCATCAAGACGGTGGACTCGCACCCGCGCCAGGTGATCGACCTGCTGGCAGCGGCCACCGCCGACCTGTTCAACGGCGAGAGCGTTTCCATGATCGAGCGCATGTTCAAGAAGGCACGCGGCCTGCAGGACGACGGCTACCACTACTTTCAGGAAATCATCGTCAACAGCGAAAACCTGATCCATGTCTTCCTGCGCGGCAAGACCAACCCGGAATACGTGGCGGTGTTTGTCTGCCGCAAGACCGCCAACCTGGGCATGGCGCTGACCAAGGCCCGTCTGGCCATGCCCAAGCTGGAAGCGGCGTTCTGAAAAAGCAGCCTTCCTGCTCCGCCACCGGTTCAACCGGCACCTGAAAAATGCGGTGTGTCGCAAGACAGCACCGCATTTTTTGCTTTGGCCTGCCCTTGGCCAAAACCGCTTTGGGCAGGGCTGCAGGACTTACTTGGCGCAGGCCTTGCCGTTAGCGACCTTGTAGCCTTGGGCCTTGGCGGCGGACTCGGTCATGTACTCGCCCGACTTGGTGGTTCCGTAGGACTTGGTGCCTTCGCAGTGGTAGGTCTTGGAGTCCTTGTTGGCCCACACCTCGCCATGGGCACCTTTCGCAGCCGGCATGCCAGAGCTGCTGCCCATCTTGGCGCCAGGGTCGGTGTGGTTCTTGTCCATGGGCATGGCAGGGGTGGTGGTGGAGGTGCCGCTTCCAGGCATGGAAGGCGCTGGCGCGGTGGTGGTCTGGGCAAATGCTGCTGCGGCGCAGAACAGGCCTGCCGTCACGGCTGCCCAGGTGCGGGTTCGGGATGTCATGGTGATTCCTTTGCAAGTTGCTTGGCTTTACCGAGCCTCCAACCCTGAAGGCTCTGTACAAAGCAACGCCCTGCATTGCCCCAAGTTGACGCCAAAAACCCAAAAATACCATGCCTGACAAATACTTACGCGCATGCAGAGCTGGCGGGCGCTGGCATGGCGCGCCTTTTTCAGCCCCTCAGGTCAACAGTGCCACCGCCCCGGAAAAGCTCACGAACGCCAGCGCCGTGGACACCAGAATGGTGCGCGCAATGCGGCCGTTGTGCGCGCCAAAGCGCTCGGCCAGCAGCGCCACGTTGCTGGCGCTGGGCAGTGCGGCCAGCAGCACCAGCGCGGTCAATGCAAACGGCGTGAGCGGCAGCCCCAGCGCGATGGCGCCCTGCCCCACGGCCCACACCAGCAGCGGGTGCAGCAGCAGTTTGGCCAGGGCAATGGGCACATAGTCGCGCGCCTGCACCTGCTCGTGTTCGTTCATCTGCGAGCGCGCCAGCACCGCGCCAATGGTGAACAGCGCCACGGGCGACGCCGCATCGGCCAGCATGGCCACGCTCTGGTCCAGCGGGCCCGGCAATGTGAAATGCACCGCCGAGGCCAGCGCGCCGAGAGCAATCGCCCACGGCATCGGGTTGCCGGCCATGCCGCGCAGGGCTTTGCGCAGCGCCACCGCCATGCCATGCGTGCCGGCCACGTCCAGCCGCGACAGCGCCACGCAGAGCGAGCTGGTGATGACCATGTCGATGGCAATCGTCAGGATGGCCGGGCCGGCCGCCGCCGCGCCCAGCAGGGCCACGAGCAGCGGCACGCCCATGAAGCCGGTGTTGGGAAACGCCGCCACCAGCGCGCCAAAGGCGGCATCGTTCCAGCCCATGCGCGGCCCGCGCGTGGCCAGCACCGTGCCGGCCACCATCACGAGCGCGCACAACAGATAAACGCCGGCCGCCGCCGGGTCGATGAGCTGCGCAATCGGCGTGCTGGCGCCAAAGCGGTACAGCATGCAGGGCAGCGCAAAGTACAAAACAAAGGCATTGAGCCCCGGAATGGCCGGCTGCGGCAGCAGCCGCGTGCGCGCTGCCAGGTAGCCGCACAGCACCAGCGCAAAGAAGGGAAAGGTGATGAGCAGAACGGACAGCATGGCGGGCTGCATTCTCCCAGCGCGGCCAGACCGGTGAGCGGACACCGCGCCCGGCCCGTCATCAGGCCTGAGCGCACGGGGCGCCTGCATGCACCACGCACAAAACCGCAGGAAAACCGCAAGAAAAACCCAAGCTCTTGATTTTCAAGGATTTTCCGGCTTCGCCCTGCCGGGGTTCAGGGTGCAAACCAGCTTCTGTGCGCTGTCGCCACTGTGCAGTTGCTCTGTTACATTGAGTCCCGAGTGCGACAAGAACAACCGCGGTTTTTCTGCGGCTGCCGCACCCGTTCAAAACCACCACAGCGGAGATATTCACCCATGTTCAAACGGATTGTCATTCCAGTCGACGGCAGCGCAACGTCCAACAAGGCCTTGATGGTGGCACTGCAAATGGCCAGCGAAACAGGGGGCAGCGTGCGCATCATCCATGTGATCGAAGGCACCAACTACAGCACCCATGCAATGCAAAGCGAAAGCTTTCCAGGCGAATTCATGAAGCCCGTGCGCAATGCGGCGCAAAAAATTCTGGACGACGCGCTGGAGCTGGCAAAGCCTTTTGGCGCCGTGGTCGACAGCAAGCTGTTTGACACCTTCGATGGCCGCCTGGCCGATGCGGTGGGCAACGCCGCCACCGAATGGCAGGCCGACCTGATCGTGGTCGGCACCCACGGGCGCCGCGGCATTGGCCGCATGCTGATGGGCAGCGGCGCCGAGCAGATCATGCGCCAGGCCCCGATTCCGGTGCTGGTGATCCGCGCCCAGGACGCCGCCGGCGCCTGAATTGGGGGCGCTTGGGGGCCAAGTCAGCGCGGCCTGCCTGTCTGGTTTCCTCTCTGCCCTGCCCCGGACAACCGGGGCACGGACAGGATGCCGGACAACCGGGGCACGGACAGGGCGCCGGACGCACACGCTGCACACGCCGCAGTGCCGGCAAGGCCCTGCACCGCGGGCACCAGCGCAACGGCGCCGCACAGCAGAAGTGAAAAAGACTTCTGGTCTTTTTGGCCTCCAGCGCTTGCCCAGCAAGCGCTGGCAGCTATTAAAAAGTGAGCAATAGACTGCCTTGTGTCATGCCGGACAGCGGCACAGGGCGCACAGCGCAGCGCGATACAGACCGTCACGCCGGGGTGCAGCGCCCGGTCGCACTGCCCGCTATCATTGCGCGCTGCCACCTGCCGGGGCCGGCCCCGCGCCGCACGGCATACACCGCTGCTGCCGCTGGCCTGCACCATGGCCACCCCTGTTTTCCTTCCCCCTCCAGCGCACACCCGCATTGGCCTTTGCCCTGCGCCCTGCGCTTTTTTCTTCCCTTTCCTGCCCCTTTTGCCCTCCATGTCCGCCGGCCTCAACCTTGCCCAGCTTCAGGCTGTCCACTACACCGACGGGCCGTGCCTGGTGCTGGCCGGCGCCGGCTCGGGCAAGACGCGGGTCATCACGCACAAGATTGCGCACCTGATCGGGCGCGGCATGGACCCCAAGGCCATTGCCGCCATCACCTTCACCAACAAGGCGGCGGCTGAAATGCGCGAGCGCGCCAGGCAGCTGATCGGGCGACCAGCCAAAAATGTGCTGATCTGCACTTTCCACTCGCTCGGCGTGCGCATGGTGCGCGAAGACGGCAAGGCGCTGGGCCTCAAACCGCAGTTCAGCATCCTGGACACCGACGATGTCACCGGCATCCTGAAGGACGCGGCCGGCGGCACGACGGACGCGGCCACCGCGCGCCAGTGGCAGTGGACCATCAGCCTGTGGAAGAACATGGGGCTGAACGCCGAGGAAGCGCTGGCGCAGGCGAAGGACGACAACGAGCGCAGCATTGCCGTGGTCATGGCGCGCTACGAAGAGCGCCTGGCCGCCTACCAGAGCGTGGACTTTGACGACCTGATCAGCCTGCCTTTGAAACTGTTGCGCGACTTTCCAGAGGTGCGCGCCAAGTGGCAAAACCTGCTCGGCCATGTGCTGGTCGACGAATACCAGGACACCAACGCCACGCAGTACGACCTCTTGAAACTGCTGGTGGGCGAACGCGGCCACTTCACCGCCGTGGGCGACGACGACCAGAGCATTTACGGCTGGCGCGGCGCCACGCTGGACAATTTGAAAAAGCTGCCGGTGGACTTTCCCCGGCTGCAGGTGGTGAAACTGGAGCAGAACTACCGATCGACCAGCGCCATCCTGCGCGCCGCCAACAACGTGATTGGGCCGAACCCCAAGCTGTTTCCCAAAACGCTGTTCAGCGAACTGGGCGAGGGCGAGCCGGTGCGCGTGGTGGACGCCGACAGCGAGGAGCACGAAGCCGACCGCGCCGTGGCCCGCATCCAGGGCCTGCGCGCCGCCGCCAACCCGCCGCCCGAATGGCGCGGCTTTGCCATCCTGTACCGCGCCAACCACATGGCCAAGCCGTTTGAAAAAGCACTGCGCCGCGCCAGCATTCCGTACAAGGTTTCGGGCGGTACCAGCTTTTTTGACCGCGCTGAAATCAAGGACCTGTGCGCCTGGTTCCGGCTGTGGATCAATTCCAACGACGACCCGGCGTTCCTGCGCTCGGTGGGCACGCCCAAGCGCGGCATTGGCCACCAGAGCCTGGCGCAGCTGGGCCAGTTCGCCACGCAGCACCACCTGAGCCTGTTTGCCGCGCTGTTCTCGCCCATGCTGCCGGCCGCGCTGCCGCGCCGGGCGCTGGACAGCCTGCTGGAGTTTGGCCGCTATGTGAACGACCTGGAATACCGCGCCCGCCACACGCACGGCGCGGACGGCGCGCGCGCCTTTTTGCTCGACTGGCTGAAGGAAATCAACTACGAGCAGTATTTGTACGATGGCGAGGACAGCGAAAAGGTGGCGGCTGCGCGCTGGACCAATGTGCTGGAGTTTTGCGACTGGATGGCCCTGCGCGCTGGCGGGCAGACGCAGGACGGCGCCGGCGGCCAGGTGGACGACACGTCCGGCAGCGTGGTCACCAGCGAATCCAAAAGCCTGCTGGAAGTGGCGCAGACGATTGCGCTGCTGTCGACCATTTCCGAGCGCGAAAAGGACCAGGACATGGTGACCCTGTCCACCCTGCATGCCAGCAAGGGGCTGGAGTGGCCGCATGTGATGCTGGCCGGCGTGACCGAGGGCATGCTGCCCTTCAAGATGGACGACGACGGCGGCCGCAGCAAGGACGTGAGCGAATCCACGCTGGCACGCCTGCAGGAAGAGCGCCGCCTGATGTACGTCGGCATCACCCGCGCCCAGCGCACGCTGGCCGTGAGCTGGACCAAAAAACGCAAGAAAGGCCGCGAAATGGTGGCCGCGCAACCGAGCCGCTTCATTGCCGAAATGGCACTGGACAAGACCACCGCCCGCGAAGACCCGCGCGAAAAGCTCAAGGCCCTGCG
>JAGOCN010000407.1 GCA_017998735.1 Giesbergeria sp. | reverse complement strand
TGGCCTGCCTGGGTTTGGCAAAGCATTGACAGCTTCATAGGTGAATGTCAAACCCCTCTTTCCCACGCTGTCCAGGGCCTTTTGCCTACAAGCCCGGCTGCGTGCCCGGCAGAGACTGCACCACCGAGACCAGCAGCAAGGCACTTCACTGAGGCAACGCGGCACGGGCTACGGCGAGCATCCAACTATTTCAATATCTTGAGAGGGAACCACATGTCCAACAGCAATCCACGCAACGAAGACCCCATCACTGGTGAAGACGGCGCCCACCCGGTAGGCACCGGTGTCGGCGCAACCGGCGGCGCACTGGCCGGCGCTGCCCTGGGCACCGCCCTGGGCGGCCCGGTGGGCACCATCGTCGGTGCGGTCATCGGAGGTGTGACCGGCGGCCTGGCCGGCAAGGACGTCGCCGAGAACATGAACCCCACCGCTGGCGGCGAGCCGTCCGAGCACAAGGTGGCCACCGGTGTCGGTGCCACGGGCGGCGCGTTGACGGGTGCCGCCATCGGCTCCGTCGGCGGCCCCATCGGCACGCTGGCCGGTGCCGCCATTGGCGCAGCCACCGGCGGCATGGCCGGCAAGGGTGTGGGCGAAGTGGTCAACCCCAAGCGGGACGACGAGCTGCACGAGCACAACCTGGCTTCTGGCGCCGGCGCTGGCGCGGGTGCCCTGACCGGTGCCACCGTGGGTGCCATGGCCGGCCCGGTGGGTGCAGTGGTTGGTGCGGTGGTGGGCGGCATGGCAGGCTCCAAGGCCGGCGAAGGCGCCGGTGAAGTGGTCAACCCGAAGGCGGGTGACCGGCTGCAGGAACACAACCTGGCCACCGGTTCGGGTGCTGGCGCAGGCGCCGCAGCCGGCGCGGTGCTGGGCACCGTCGGTGGCCCCGTGGGCATGGCCGTGGGCGCTGCCATTGGCGGCTCCATCGGCGCGGCCGCTGGCCATGGCGCGGCCACCGTGGTCAACCCCAAGGACGAAGACGCCTACTGGCGCGGCACCTACAACAACCGCCCCGGCTATGTGGCCGGTTACGGCTATGACGACTACTCGGGCGCCTACCGCCTGGGCTGGGAAAGCCGTGACCGCTATGCAGGCCGCCGCTTCGATGACGTGGAAAACGAGCTGCGCTCCGACTGGGAACGCGCCAAGGGCACCTCGCGCCTGACCTGGGACCAGTCGCGCTATGCGGTGCGCGATGCCTGGGACCGTGTGGCACGCTGAAAACCGGTCTGGCTGAGCTGATGCGCCCGCAGCGCGGGTGGCAGATGCCAAGCTGGATCTGACAGACAAAAGGGGCGCTTTCCAGCGCCCCTTTTTTTTTCGTCTGACCTGGAGCGGGCCTGCAGCAAGGTGCGGCTGGGCGAACCGGGTTGAACCGTGAACCCTGGCCTCTGGGTGCCCGTGGATGCTCTTCCGGTGATGGGCCGCTGGTGGCTGCATGGGATACCGTGAAGGCAGGCAGTCACAGAAGGTTTTATTGATTTCTTGGCAAAAAGTGCCTCCAGCCCTTGCGCAGCCTGCGCCAGCAGCTCATTTTTTCATAGCAAAAACCAGTTTTGGCACGCAGCAGGCAAACCACTGGCACACGCGCCGCATGGCGGGCCTTGGTCAGCGCATTGTCATTGGCCTGTTTTTCCGCAGCTTGCACCCGCGCCCGGGCTTGTGCCTGCATGCGGGCCGTGCTGGCGCCGGGGCAGCCACAGGCCACGGGCATTTGCATGAAAATGCACAGCCTTTGCGAGCGTGCGAGCGTGCGAGCGTGCGAACGTGGGAATGCGCAAACAGCGCAAACGTGCAAGCAGCAGAAATGCGCAACCTGCGCCTGCACAGGGATCGTTTCCAGCGGCGCTGTGGCACTTTCCGGCGTCCCCTCCCCCTCCTCTCCCTTTCAAAACGCCCCACCGCTGAATGCAAAAAGAGTGCCGATGCAAACAACACCTTCCCCTTTGCCAAGAGAGAACGATCTGATGGTTCCTGAAGAAAAAACCCCTTCCTTTGCCCATGCGGCCAGCACGTTCGGGCTCATCGTCACCGTGATTGGCGTGGGGTTGTTCGGCTTTTCCGTCAGCCTGCACAGCCTGATGCTGATCTGCCTGGCAATCGCTGCCTGCAGCGCATGGCTTTTGCACAAGGACGGGTTCGGGCGCATCCGGGCGGCGATGAACGGCAGCATCTCCAGTGCGCTGGGCGCCATCTACATCTTCATTCTGATCGGCGTGCTGATTGCCGCATTCATCCAGTCCGGCACGGTGGGGGCGCTGATCTATTACGGAATCGAGTTCATTTCTCCCGCCATTTTTCTCCCGACCGCCATCGTGCTGTGCATCGCCATGTCGATTGCCACCGGCACCAGCTGGGGCACGGCCGGCACCGCCGGCATCGTCCTGATAGGCATCGGGGATGCCATGGGAATTCCGCTGCCGGTGGTGGCGGGGGCCATCGTCTCGGGCGCCTGCTTCGGCGACAAGATGTCGCCGGTCTCCGACACCACCGTCCTGGCCGCCATGGCGGCCAAGACGGACCTGTACGCGCACATCAGGTCCATGGCGTACACCACCTTTCCGACGCTGGCCCTGGTGCTGGTCATTTCCACGTTCATCAGCATGCAGTATGCGGACAACCTTTTGCCTGCCGAGCAGCTGGGCCAGCTGCTGGCGGCGCTGGACAGCACCTACGCCATCGGCCTGCTGTGCCTGCTGCCCTTGGTGGTGATGATCGGCCTGATCCTGCTGAAGGTTGCCGCCGAGCCGGCCATGCTTGCGGCCAGTGCGGTTGCGGTGCTGATCGCCATCGTGGTGCAGGGGGCCAGCCCCGCCGCGGTGCTCAATGCACTGCACGACGGCGGCGCCGGCAACACCGGTGTCAAGACACTGGACAACCTGCTGGGCCGCGGCGGCATTGCTTCGATGATGTGGACCCTGTCCCTGGCCCTGATGGCCCTGGCGCTGGGC
>JAGOCN010000406.1 GCA_017998735.1 Giesbergeria sp. | reverse complement strand
CATCCTGCCGCTGGTGCGGCGCACCTTTGCCGCCTTCAGCACCAGCGAGCGCCGCGACCTGGGCCAGCGCGCCAGCCAGGCCGGTGGCCCTGCAGCAGCTGCGGCCAGTGCCAACGCTGCACCGTTGTGGGATGAAGCGCTGGCCGCCTTGCCCGTGCCGTTCTTGCGCACCATTTTGGGAGTGGCCCCATGAGCCCCAGCAACCACCTCGACCACACCGCCAACGCAGCCGCTGGCAGCGCCACGGCACCAGCGCCTGCCACTGCCGCCACTCCGATCCATGAAGCAGAACGCCTGCGCCGCTGGCGCCTGGTGCTGGGCGGTGAGGCCGACAGCAGCTGCGGCAAGCTGGCTGGCGAAAGCGCCGACATCGACCAGGCCCTGGCCGCGCTCTACGACGCCGATGGCAAAAGCGGCCTGGGCAAGCCCACCGAGCGCCGGGGCGGGCGCGGTGGCTCGGCGCCCAGCGTGGCGCGCTGGCTGGGTGACATCCGCAAATACTTCCCCACGCAGGTGGTGCAGGTGATGCAGCGCGACGCGCTGGAGCGCCTGGATGTGCGCGAAATGCTGCTGCAACCCGAAATGCTGGAAAGCGCCCACGCCGATGTGCATCTGGTGGCCAACCTGATTGCGCTGTCGGGCGTGATTCCGGCCAGCACCAAAGACACGGCGCGCATGGTGGTGCGCAAAGTGGTCGATGAACTGCTGAAAAAGCTCGAAGAACCCATGCGCTCGGCGGTGACGGGGGCGCTCGATCGCAGCCAGCGCAACCGCCGCCCGCGCCACAGCGAGATCGACTGGAACCGCACCATCCGCGCCAACCTGCGCCACTGGCAAGAGGACTACCGCACCGTGGTGCCGCAGCAGCTCATTGGCTATGGCCGCAAGTCGCGCAGCCCGCAGCGCGAGGTGGTGCTGTGCATCGACCAAAGCGGCTCCATGGCCGCGTCGGTGGTCTATTCGAGCATCTTCGGCGCGGTGATGGCCTCGCTGCCCGCTGTGGCCACCAAGATGGTGGTGTTTGACACCGCCATCGTCGATCTGACCGAGCAGCTCGACGACCCGGTGGAGCTGCTGTTTGGCGTGCAACTGGGCGGCGGCACCGACATCAACGGCGCCGTGGGCTACTGCCAGTCCATCATCCGCGAGCCGCGCAACACCATTTTGGTGCTGATTTCTGACCTGTACGAAGGCGGCGTGGAGGCCAACTTGCTGCGCCGTGCGGCGGCGCTGGTCGAATCCGGCGTGCAGTTCATTACCCTGCTGGCGCTGAGCGACGAAGGCGCGCCGTCCTACGACCGGGCGCTGGCGGCCAAGCTGGCCGCTTTGGGCGTGCCCTCGTTTGCCTGCACCCCCGATGCTTTTCCGGGCCTGATGGCCGCAGCCATCCGCAAAGAAGACATCAACGCCTGGGCCGCAGGCCAGGGCCTGGTGGCCACGGCCAAGGGTGGGTAGATATAAAAATAATAGCTGCTTGCGCTTGCTGCATAAGCCTTTGGGGCTGATTTGGCTCTAAATTTGTGTGCTGTGTGCTTGGCATGTGGCCGTGCTGCGTAACATTGGCTTCTTCCACCCAGACCGGAGCCCCGCCATGCCCAACCTTCTTGACCGCATCCGACGTGCGCGCGCTGCATGGCGGCTGTGGCTGCCTGCCCTGGGCAGTGCGGCGCTGCTGGCCTGCACGCCCGAGGCACCCACCGCCAGCGTGCAGTACTCCGACCGCCCCAGCCCTGGCCAGGTGCCGGTGTACCGGCTGGCCGTACACCCGCTGCACAACCCGCAAAAACTGCACGCGGCCTACCAGCCCCTGGTGGACCACATCAACAGCCAACTGCAGGGCGTGAAGCTAGAGCTGGAGTCTTCGCGCGACTACCAGGCGTTCGAAGCCAAGTTTCGCCAGCGCGGGCCGGAGTTTTTGCTGCCCAACCCCTGGCAAACCCTGCAGGCGATCGACGTGGGCTACCACGTGATTGCCATGGCGGGCGAGGCGGAAGATTTCAAGGGGCTTTTTATCGTGCGCAAAGATGCCCCGATTGCGCAGCCCGCCGATTTGAAAGGCCACAGCGTCAGCTACCCGTCGTACACCGCGCTGGCGGCGGCCATCTTGCCGCAGGCCTACCTGCACGCACAGGGCATTGATGTGCGGCGCGATATTCAGAACGTGTACGTTGGCTCGCAAGAGTCTTCCATCATGAGTGTGTACCTGCGGCAAACCGCTGCCGGTGCCACCTGGCCACCGCCTTGGCGGCTGTTCCAGCAAGACCACCCGGCCGAAGCGGCCGAGCTGAAAGTGGTGTGGGAAACGCCCTCGTTGGTGAACAACTCCGTCATGGTGCGTGACGATGTGGACCCCGCACTGGTGCAGCAGGTGCTGGCCGTGCTGCTGGCCTTGCCGCACACAGCGCATGGCAGCGCGGTGCTGGGGGGCATGGAAATACCGCGTTTTTATCCGGCCACCAATGCCAGCTACCAGGTGGTGGCTGACTACATCGCCCGCTTTGAGCGCGACGTGCGCCCTGTGGAGAGCCCGTAATGCTGCACCGCATCCAGCGCGCTCTGAGCCGCACCCTGGCGCGGCAAATGGTGTTCGCGCTCACCTTGTTTTTGAGCATCACGCTGTCGCTGTTCAGCTGGGAGATGATGCGGCGCCAGCAGGTGCGCCAGGCGCGGCAGCAGCAAGAGCAGGTGCTGGCCCTGGCGGCCAGCCTGGCGGTGTCCTCGGGCGTGTGGGTGAGTGCGCGCGACTACAGCGGCCTGCAAGAAATTGTGCAGGGCGTGGCGCAGTTTCCTGAAATGCGCTACGCCATGGTGCTCGATACCCAGGGCCTCATCTTGGCGCACCTGCACGCCCAGCGCCGGGGCCAGTACATCACCGATGTGCCCGTGGCCGTGGCGCCGCGTGTGCTGCACATGGCCGACCACGTCACCGATATCACCCAGCCCATCCGCCTGGGCAC
>JAGOCN010000405.1 GCA_017998735.1 Giesbergeria sp. | reverse complement strand
GTGTGGATGGAAGCCAAGCCGTTTTCGGTCGGCTTTCGCATCGAACACCCGCAGGGCCTGATCGACCGCGCCCGCTGGGGCCGCCACGCCGGCCACCCGCTGCTGGGCGCGGCCGACTACAAGTTGGTGCACCACGCCGCCAACGGCCGGGCGGTCTACAGCTTTTGCATGTGCCCCGGTGGCACGGTGGTGGCCGCCAGCAGCGAGCCGGGCGGCGTTGTCACCAACGGCATGAGCCAGTATTCGCGCAACGAGCGCAACGCCAACGCCGGCATCGTGGTCGGCATCGACCCGAGCGATTTCCCCACCGACGGCGCTGCCTTTGCCGCCGCGCTGGGCGAGGAATTTGCCGACACCGCGCCGCCCGCAGGGCAAAAATTCCACCCGCTGGCCGGCATCGTGCTGCAGCGCCAGCTTGAATCGGACGCCTATGTGCTGGGCGGCAGCAACTACCACGCGCCGGGCCAGCGCGTGGGCGACTTTCTGGCCGGGCGCGCATCCACTGCTTTTGGCAGCGTCGAGCCGTCTTACCAGCCGGGCGTGCGGCCCACCGACCTGCGCACCGCCCTGCCGCACTACGCCATTGCAGCCCTGCAGGAGGCACTGCCGCAGTTTGGCCGCAAGATCCAGGGCTTTGACCTGCCCGACGCGGTGCTGACCGGGGTGGAAACCCGCACCTCGGCGCCGCTGCAGATCACCCGCGGCGCCGATGGCCAGAGCCTGAACACCGCCGGCCTGTACCCGGCCGGCGAAGGCGCAGGCTACGCCGGCGGCATCCTGTCGGCCGGCGTGGACGGCATCCGCATGGCCGAAGCGGTGGTGCAAAGCATGGCGCTGCAAAGCGAGCCATGCCAGGCACCAGTGCTGGCGCTGGTGCCAACCGCCTGAGATGCAACCCCAAACGCTTTTTCTCCCATGACGACCATGCCTTCACATTCTTCTGCCGGCAGCACTTTCCCCGGCGCCACACCGGCCCTGTTCGCCATTGCCGCCCTGGCCATGGCCGCCGTGGTGCTGGCCTCGAACATCCTGGTGCAGTACCCGCTGAACGACTGGCTGACCTGGGGCGCCTTCACCTACCCCATTGCCTTTCTGGTCAGCGACCTGGTCAACCGGCGCCATGGCCCGCAGCTGGCGCGGCGCATCGCCTGGGTGGGCTTTGCGGTGGCGGTGGCCGTGTCGCTGGTGCTGGCGCCGGCGCGCATTGCGGCCGCATCGGGCTTGGCATTTCTGCTGTCGCAGTGGCTGGACATCGGCGTGTTCCACCGCCTGCGCAGCGGCCTGTGGTGGCGCGCGCCGCTTGTGGCCACGCTGGCGGCCGCCGTGCTGGACACCGCCGTGTTCTGGGGCATTGCCTTTGCCGGCAGCGACCTGCCCTGGATCACCTGGGCGGTGGGCGACCTGGCGGTCAAGCTGGCCGTTGGTGTGCTGATGCTGCTGCCGTTTCGGCTGCTGATCGGCCGCAGCCTGGCGCGCGCAGAGGCCGCTGCAGCCAATACCTGACGCTTGGTGGCTGGTGGCTGGTGCTTCGTGCAGGCCAGCCGTGCGCGTCGCCCGCTCAGCCCTGCGCGTTTTGCAGCGCGGCAATGCGCTGCTCGATGGGCGGGTGGGTGGCAAACAGCTGGCCGATGCCGCCGGCAATGCCCATCGCCTGCATGCCCTTGGGCAGCTCGGCGGTGTGCAGGCCGCCCAGGCGTGCCAGGGCGTTGATCATGGGCTGGCGCCGGCCCATCAGCTGCGCGGCACCCGCGTCGGCGCGGAACTCGCGCTGGCGCGAAAACCAGGCAACGATCATGGCGGCCAGAAAGCCCAGCACGATGTCGAGCACGATGGTGGTCAGCATGTAACCGATGCCGGGGCCGGAGCGGTTCTGGTTGTTGCGGTTCAAAAAGCCGTCCACCAGGTAGCCGATGGCGCGCGACAGGAACACCACAAAGGTGTTCATCACGCCCTGGATCAGCGCCATGGTGACCATGTCGCCATTCGCCACGTGCGCCACCTCGTGGCCAAGAACGGCCTCGATTTCCTCGTGCGCCATGCTTTGCAACAGGCCCGTGGACACCGCCACCAGCGCCGAATTCTTGAACGCGCCGGTGGCAAAGGCATTCGGGTCGCCTTCAAAGATGCCGACCTCGGGCATGCCGATGCCCGCCTTGTCGGCCAGCTTGCGCACCGTGTCCACAATCCACGCTTCGTCCTGGTTGCGCGGCTGCTCGATGATTTGCAGGCCCATGCTCCACTTGGCCACCGGCTTGCTGATCAGCAGCGAGATGATGGCGCCGCCAAAGCCCATGACAAAGGCAAAGCCCAGCAGCGCACCCAGGTTCAGGCCGTTGGCCGTCAGGTAGCGGTTCACGCCCAGCAGGCTGGCCACAATGCCCAGCACCACCACCACGGCAAGGTTGGTCAACAAAAACAGGGCAATTCTTTTCACTTGGGTTTTTCTCCAGGGAACCAGGGTTGGCTGAAAGGTATCCAGGGGGACCGGCCAGAAACCAACAACCTGGTCTGGTCCCAAATGGGGGAACGGCAACTGCCTTTCAAGCACTTGCAGAAGCGAAGAATAGCGGTTTGACCAAGTACACCAGCATCGCCTGCGTCTGGCCGCCTACGCTGTGTGCCTTGCCGGCCTGAACACCTGCGGGTCATCGTAAAACCCCGGCTGCGTGTTCTGGTCCCACCAGCCCGGCACCCCCAGCACCGGCAGTGGCACAAAGGGCTTGCCTGCCCAGGTTTCAGGCTCCACCGCCTGCGCCAGCCAGCCATCGACTTCCTGCATTGCTCCATTTTTAATAGCTGCTGGCGCACGGTACACATGGGCTGTGATCGGTTTTCGGGGTGAAACCAGTTTTTCCAGCAGCGCATGGCCAAACAGCAGCAGCCGCGCCTCGGCCCACAGCGGGCGCAGGCCGATGAACAGGTGCTGCCAGTCGCGTGCCGCCAGCGCCTGCCACAGCGGCTCGGGCGC
>JAGOCN010000038.1 GCA_017998735.1 Giesbergeria sp. | reverse complement strand
AAGCGCAGGTTCACGCAGGCCGCCGTCAGCCACACCACCCACAGCGGCCCGCCCACGGCCAGCAGCGGAATCACCGCCAGCTGCGCGCTGCCGGCATACACCAGCAGCGACATGAGCAGCGCCATCGGCACCGACATGCCGCTCTTGACCATGGCCACACCCGTGACCAGCCCCCAGGCACCCACGCCGACGCCGGCACCGGCCATGTCCTTGACCCCGAGCCGGAAAAAAGGGCTGCGCAGGGTGCTGCGCAGCGGCGTCATGCGCCCTGCCCGGCCGCAGTTGCAGACGCGGTGGAAATGGCGGTGGTGGCGGTGGCGGCGGCGGTGGTTGTGGCAGCGCCCAGCACCATGCCGGGCTGCAGGTCGAACCCCTGCAGGAACTGCGCCACCGGCAGGCGCTTGCCGCCGGCGCGCTGCAGCACCGTCAGGCGCAGCACCCCTTCACCACAGGCCACGCTGACGCCTTCACTGTTTACAGACAAAATATGGCCGCAGCGCACGTCCTGCCTGCGCGAGCAGCTATCAATTTGATAGTTCCAGACTTTGATGGTTTCGCCGTTCAGCTGCGTGCTGGCGCCTGGAAACGGGTCAAAGGCACGGATGCGCCGGCCAATGGCCTGGGCCGGCAGCGCCCAGTCGATGGCGCTTTCGGCCTTGTCAATCTTGTGCGCGTAGGTCACGCCCTCTTCCGGCTGGGGCACCGGCTGCAGCGTGCCGGCGGCGGCCTGGCGCAGCGCCTGCGCCGCCATCGGCCCGCCCAGCGCGGCCAACCGGTCGTGCAGCGCCGCCGTGGTGTCGGTGGCCGCGATGGCCAGGCTTTGGCGCAGCAGCATGGCGCCGGTGTCCAGGCCGGCGTCCATCTGCATCAGCGTGATGCCGGTCTCGGCATCACCGGCCTCGATGGCACGGTGGATGGGCGCGGCGCCGCGCCAGCGCGGCAGCAGGCTGGCGTGGATGTTCAGGCAGCCCAGCAGCGGCAGGTCCAGCACCCACTGCGGCAGGATGAGCCCGTAGGCGGCCACTACCATGGCGTCAACCTGCGCGGCCTGCAGCGCCGCCTGCGCGGCTGCGGCGTCGCCGGCGTATTTGCCGTCCAGTCGCAGGCTGCGCGGCTGCGCCACTGCCATGCCATGCGCCAGCGCGTACTGCTTGACGGGCGAGGCCTGCAATTTCATGCCGCGACCGGCCGGGCGGTCGGGCTGGGTCAGCACCAGCGGCACCTCAAACCCTGCTTCGTGCAGGTGCTGCAGCGCCACGCGGGCGAACTCGGGCGTGCCGGCAAAGGCGATTTTCATGGGTCGGCGGCGTGCGCAGTTAAGAAGGAAGAACGGGTGCAGAGGAGCGACGGGCGCTCAGCGAATCAGCAGTTCGTCACCGGGCGTGGGCTCGTCGGTGAACATCACCACCCGCACCACGCCTGCACGGTCGATGTGCACATGGCCCTGGCGGCGCGTGCTGAAGTCGCCCAGCAGGCGGTAGGTCCAGATGTCGCCATCAAAGCGCGCCACCTGCTCGACGCGCATCGGCGGGCCAAAGGTGCGCTGCACATCGGCCACGGTCCACTGCCCCACCGGTATGGCCAGCAGGCGCTCCTGCGTCAGCACCTGCGTGCGGCGCACCAAGCGGCCTGTGGCGTCAAAGTCTAGGTGAAAGACCTGAAACCCCGACGGCTGCGTGGTGTAGAGCAGGCGCTCGCCGCCGCCCGGCAGGGGCGTGCTGGAAACCGGCGCCCCCAGGCTGGCCACCACGTCCGGCCGCGCCGCGCCCAGCGGAGCGCCACCGGGCGACGCGCACCCGGCCAGCAGGCCCAGCGCCAGCACCAC
The DNA here is from genome assembly GCA_017998735.1 of Giesbergeria sp. Classification (GTDB taxonomy): domain Bacteria; phylum Pseudomonadota; class Gammaproteobacteria; order Burkholderiales; family Burkholderiaceae_C; genus Simplicispira. The sequence continues at coordinate 7,723 of JAGOCN010000038.1, read as the reverse complement.
GGCGGCGACGGGCCGCAGTGCAGCACCGGGCAAGCGGGCGAACAGTCGGGCAGGCAGGGTCATTCGCGGGCCTCACGCTGCTGCTGCTTGAGCAGCTTGCTCTTGATGCGGTTGCGCTTCAGGGGCGACAGGTATTCGACAAACACCTTGCCCATCAGGTGGTCCATTTCGTGCTGCAGGCACACCGCCAGCAGGCCCTCGGCCTCGATGGTGCGCACCTGTCCGTCCGCGTCCAGCGCCTGCACATGCACCGCCACCGAGCGCTCCACGCCGTCGTAGATGCCCGGCACCGACAGGCAGCCTTCATCGGCCAGCTGTGTTTCGCTGCTGGCCCAGACGATGTGCGGGTTGATGAGCACCAGCGGCTGGTTGCGCTCTTCGGACACGTCGACGACCACCACGCGCTCGTGCACGTCCACCTGTGTGGCGGCCAGACCGATGCCGTTGGCGTCGTACATGGTGGCCAGCATGTCGGTCACCAGGGCGCGCACGCGCGCGTCAACCGCCGCCACGGGTTGCGCCACCGTGTGCAGGCGGGGATGGGGATAGCAAAGAATGGGAAGGATGGCCATGGCTGAATCAGAGAGATGTCGCGATTTTCGCCACTTTTGCAAGGGCCTGCCCTGCAGCCGGCCAATAATCATTGCCTCATTCAGGGCTTGCGCAGAGAATCCCTCTTTAGTTGTCACCAATTGATTCTTTTGCCGTTCTGCGTTACAGCAGTTTCAGGCAGCATTTCCAGCCGAGGACGTTTCCAGCCATGCAACACCCCCACCCGCCGGGAGCGCTGCGCTCCTGCTGCCCGCGCGCAGCCAGAACCTGTCTGGCAGCAGGCATCCTTTCACTGCTGGGCACTGCCGTCGGCACTTTCAGCGTTGCACAGGCACAGGACCTGACCGTGCGGCCCGACCAGCGCGCCACCGCCCGGCAGGTGGCACGCCAGGGCGTTGCCCTGGCGGAACTGGCCCCCGACGCCCCGGAGCGCTACGTGGTCAAGAGCGGTGACACGCTGTGGGGCATTTCAGGCATGTACCTGCGCCGCCCCTGGCGCTGGCCCGAGCTGTGGGGCATGAACCTGCAGGCCATTGCCAATCCGCACCTCATCTTTCCGGGTCAGACGCTGTACCTGGAGCGCCAGGGTGGCTTTGCCCGCCTGGGCCTGCAGGCACCGGGCCAGGGCGGGCAGGCGCTTGAGACCGTGCGCGTGTCGCCGCGCACGCGCAGCAGCAGCCTGGCAGAGTCCGCGCTGCCCACGCTCAAGATGCACCTGATCGAGCCTTTTCTGGTCGAGCCGCTGGTGGTGGACGCCAACACCCTGGAGCAGGCGGCCCGCGTGGTCGCCACGCTGGACGAGCGCGTGCTGATGAGCAGTGGAGACCGCATTTATGCCCGTGGCAACCCGGCTGCGCCACTCAGCACCGAAGCCGGCGAACCGCGTTTCTACCGCGCCTTTCGCAATGCCGTGGCGCTCAAGGACCCGGCCACCCAGGAGGTGCTGGGCTACGAGGCCCAGTACCTGGGCCAGGCCGAGCTGCTGCTGGGCGAATCGGTGGAGCAAAGCCCGGACGGCAATGGCAAGGTGCGCGTGGACCCGGTGCCGGCCACCCTGAAGCTGCTCAACACCCGCGAAGAAGTGCGCGCCGGAGACCGCCTGCTGCCCGCGCCAGAGCGCGCCTTTGCCGACTTCGTGCCGCACGCTCCCCAGGGGGATGTGGAGGCACGCGTGGTGTCCATCTATGGCGGCAGCGCCTTTGCCAATGCAGCGCAAAACCAGGTGGTTGCCATCAGCAGCGGCCAGCTCGACGGCCTGCAGCCCGGTGCGGTGCTGAACCTGTTCTCACGCGGCCAGCGGCTGCGCGATGCCACCGACGCAGAGCGCACCGTCATCCAGCTGCCCAGCGAAAGCAACGGCATGGCGATGGTGTTCCGCACCTTCGAGCGCGTGTCGTACGCGCTGATCCTGGACGTGCGCGTTCCGGTGCGGGTGGGCGACCGCCTGGCCCCGCCGCCGCAATGACCGGCCTGCAGCCCTGCGCCGGCCACCAGCGCACCTGAGGCATGGAGCCTTCCGCAGTGCCAGACCCGCTGCAGGACCTGCAGCCCTGGCTGCGCCTGGTGCTGACCCCGGGCGTGGGCAATGCCACGGCGCGGCGCCTGCTGGCCGCTTTCGGTCCGCCTGAAAACATCTTCTGCCAGAGCCGCGCCGCTTTGCAGCAGCTGGTGACACCCGCCCAGGCCAGCGCCTTGCTGACCGAGCCGGCAGACTTTCCCCAGGCGCTGGCAAACACCCGCCAGTGGCTGCTGCAGGCGCCTGCGGCGGACGACGGTAGCAAAGCGGCCGAGGGAGAAGCAGCGCCGCCTGCGCCTGCCGGCGTGGTGCGCGCCCTGCTGGTGCTGGGCGACCCGCGCTACCCGCGCCTGCTGCTGGAAACCGCAGACCCGCCGCTGCTGCTGTACGTGCTGGGCGCAGCGCGCTTTTTGCAGCCCGGCGGCACGCTTTTTCCGGACGGCACCTGCCTGGCCGTGGTCGGCAGCCGCAACCCGAGCGCGCAGGGTGCGCAAAACGCAATGCAGTTTTCCCGTGCGCTGCGCAGTGCCGGTCTGACCATCGTTTCGGGCCTGGCGCTGGGCATCGATGCCGCGGCCCACGAAGGCGCGCTGCAGGACGCAGACCTGGCAGCGGGCGAGCCTGCCACGCCGGCCACCATTGCCGTGGTCGGCACCGGGCTGGACCGCGTCTACCCGCGCCGCCACCTGGCGCTGGCGCACCGCATTGCCGCCCACGGCCTGCTGGTGAGCGAGTACCCGCTGGGCACGCCGCCGCTGCCCGCCCACTTTCCCAAGCGCAACCGCATCATTGCCGGCCTGTCGCAGGGCACGCTGGTGGTGGAGGCTGCGCCGGCATCGGGCTCGCTCATCACCGCCCGGCTGGCCAGCGAACAGGGGCGCGAGGTGTTTGCCATTCCCGGCTCCATCCATGCGCCCCAGTCGCGCGGCTGCCATGCGCTCATCCGCCAGGGCGCCAAGCTGGTGGAATCGGTGCAGGACGTGCTGGAGGAACTGCAGCTGCCTGCTTCCATGTCTGTGTCCATGCCTGCACCTGCCCCGGCGCGGGCGCCGGCATTGCAGCGTTCTGCCGCAGCAGCCAAAGCAGCACCACCACCGGCCACTGCGGCTGCCGGCCTGGCAGCGCCCTCTTTGCCCACCCCTGCAGCGGCTGCCGTGGAAACCGTGGAAAGCGACCCGCTGCTGCAGGCACTCGGCTACGACGCCGCCGGGCTGGACACGCTGCAGGCCCGCACCGGGCTGGACATCGCCAGCCTGCAGGTGCAGCTGCTGGAACTCGAACTGGCAGGCCAGGTGGCGCGCCTGCCCGGAGGGCTGTTCCAGCGCATGGGCAGCGCCTGATGCCAGGGGTCAGAGGGCAGTGGGCAGGCGGTTTCTGGCTGGCTGGACGCGGAGCGCCTGCACCGCACCGCACAGCGCCGTACAAACTGCACGCCAAAATTTTTTCAAGCAAAAAGTGCCTCCAGCCCATGCGCAGCCTGCGCCAGCAGCTCACTTTTCAATAGCAATTTCAAAGGCTGCTGCCAACATGGGGCCGCAAGCCGGGCAGGACGGCAATGCCCTGGCAATGGGCAATGGGCAATGGCTTGCAGGCGCCTGCTTCGCCGCATGCCGCCCGGCCACCGGCCCGCCAGCGGCTCAGCTGAGCAGGCGTTCGGGGTTGGCGTCCAGCTTGGCCAGGGCGTCGCGGGTGGCGCGCACGGTCAGGCGCTCCTCGTCCTGTGCCAGCAGCAGTCCCGATTGCAGGTACGCCCCCAGCCGGTGCAGCTGCACCAGGTAGGTGGTGCCGTCGGTGGTGGCAAACAGGTGCAGCTGCTTGCGCTGGCTGTGCCACACATACTGCACCTGCGCGCGGGCGCCGTTGTGGTCCAGCGTGAACCACTGCCCCAGGGGCAGCTTCTGCGCCCACTGCAGCATGGCGTCCTCCACGGGCGTGCCGTGGTCAGCCATGACATGCAGGGCCGACGCATCGATGCCCAGCCCCATTTCAATGTGCTCTGCGTCCAGCGGAAACGTGCCCAGCGTGGCGTCCGCCATCACGTCTTCCAGGTTGTCCAGCCTGCGTGCCATGGCCTCGATGTGCTCATAGGGAATGGACGCGTCCGTTCTGGACAGGAAAGCCTTGGCCAGGGTGTCGGTCAGCAGCTTGATCTGGGCATCCTGCGCCGCCGCTGCCATGCCCACCAGCGCCAGGCCCTGGCGCAGGCGCTGCAGCAGGCTGGGCAGCGCCTGGATGACCTGGGCGCGCTCGTTGCGGTGCGGCTTGGCGCTGGCCGCCCAGACCAGATCGGCCGCCGCGCGCCGCAGCGCCACCGTGCCGGTGTGCTGGGCGCCTTCGCGCACCGTGGACAGGGCCAGCACCTCGGCCCAGACCTTGAACAGGAAATCGCGCACCTCCTCGCGCACCGGCATGTCCTTGAGAAGTGCGCGCAGCTCGATGGTGTACTGGATGACCAGCGTTTCCTTTTGCTCGACCTGCTGGGCCACGCTCACCACCTTGGCGGTCAGCTGCTTTTCGGTCAGGAATTTCGCCAGGAATTTTTCAAACTCGTCGTGCACCAGCTGGAACACGCGCCGGCCGGTTTCGGGGTACTGCTCGATCACCTGCACCACGCGCCGGATCTCGCCCTCCAGCGCACTGCCGTCCAGCACGGACGCATCAAAGCCCAGCACCACCGAGCCCATGCGGTCGATGAGCTGGCGCGCCGGGTGGTTGAGGTTGCTGAAAAACTCGGACTCGGCCAGCGCCACGCGCAGCACCGGCACCTGCAGGCGTGCAAACCAGACCCGCACCATCGGCGGAATGCGCTCTTCCGACAGGATGCTCTGGAACATCAACGCCACCACCTCGATGATGGCTTTCTCGCTGTCGGTGGACGCTGCCTTCTTGAGCTGCACGGTGCGCTCGCGCACCGCTCCCACCAGCTGCACCATGGCCGCCGGGCTGTGGTCCTGCAGCATGGCGCCCACGGTGTTGTAGTAGATTTCTGCCTGCACCTGGTGGGTTGCCAGGGCACGCGACAGGGCAGCCGAAGCCGGCGCCTGTGGTGGTCCGGCCTCCGCACCAAAATTGCTTGCGCGCGGCATCCCGTCGCCTTCTTCCTGCTGCCAGGCGCCGAACGGCATCAGCAGGCGGCGCAGGCGCCCCATGACGCCCTGGGCGCGGGCCCGCGCACGCGCCATAGGCGAATAACCCATGGCAGAGGCAGGGCCCTGCGCAGCAAATTCGCTGCTGCGCGGCCGGTGCATGCCCGGCATCTGGTGGCCCGAGGTTTCATGGCCCAGACCCGAACTGCGGGTGCCAGGCCCTGCGCCCAAGCCCGTGACCGAACCCGAAGCCGAGTTCGCACCTGCACCCGCACCTGAGCCTGTGTTGGAGCCCGAGGACGGGTTGATGCGCACGCGCAGCTCCTGCTGCTGGGCCTGCACGCCCTGGCCGGCCAGAAAGTCGTTGCCCTTGCCATACAGCTCCTTGAGCAGGTCGGCCAGTGCCGATTGCAGCGCTTCCATCACCATGGCCAGGTCGCTTTGCACCAGACCCGCCTTGCCCCAGTGCTCGACCAGCAGCAGGCACAGGTTTTCCGGGCGCAGAAAGTCGCTGGCAGCAAGGTCGCGCCCTTCGACGGCATACAGCCGCAGCCGCAGCGGCTCGTAGGCGGCGCTGGTCTTTTCCGTCACTGCCAGGGCCATGCGCGCGGCAACGATGCGGTTGTCCACCACCTCGTCGCTGAGCAGTTCGAAAGAAGAGTCGCCCGGCAGCAGCCGCGTGCGGCCGGTTTCGGCGGGCACCTGCGCCTGTGTGCTGGCTGCGGTGGCGCTCTGCACCCATTCGGCCTGGTGCTGCTGAAACTGCTGCCAGGCGTCGCTCCACAGCTGCATGTCGCGCTGCGTGCCGGTTTGCGAGCGCAGCAGCGTCAAAAATTCCGCGACCGCCTGCGAAATGCCCGGCAGCCCGGCGCACCAGCCCTGCATGAACTGCTGGCGCACCAGCCATGCCAGCCGGGACGGCGAAGAAAGCTGGGCGGCAGAGGCGTTGGCAGAAGCTGGCATGGCCGGATGTTACAGGTTGTGGTGCGCAGGATGTGTCTTCAATTGCGCTGCTCCATGGTCCGGCTGAAAAGCGCGCAACAACCGCGCAGCAACCCTGGCACAGGGCGCTGGCACCCTGGCGGGCACAGGCCTGTGCAGCCGCCCCGTCACACCGTGGCGCCTGCGTTCGGGTCGTTCGGGTCCTGCAGTTCGCCGTCCTTGTGCACCGTCTTGATCAGGTCTTCGCGTTTGACGCCCAGCCACATGGCAATCGACGCGGCCACGAACACCGACGAATAGATGCCAAACAGAATGCCCACCGTCAGCGCCAGCGCAAAGTAGTGCAGGCTGGGGCCGCCAAAGAAGAACATCGACAGCACCATCGCCTCGGTCGAGGCGTGGGTGATGATGGTGCGGCTCATGGTGCTGGTGATGGCATGGTCGATCACCTCGGCCGTGTTCAGCTTGCGGTAGCGCCGGAAGGCTTCGCGAATCCGGTCAAAGATCACCACCGATTCGTTCACCGAGTAGCCCAGCACCGCCAGCACGGCGGCCAGCACCGAGAGCGAAAACTCCCACTGGAAAAACGCAAAAAAGCCCAGGATGATCACCACGTCATGCAGGTTGGCAATGATGGCGGCGACCCCGAACTTCCACTCAAAGCGCATCGCCAGGTACAGCACGATGCCGACAATCACCATGCCCAGCGCCATCAGGCCGCCGCGCACCAGTTCTTCGCCCACCTGCGGCCCGACGAATTCGGTGCGCCGCAGCGTGGCCTCGGCATCGGCCGCCTTCAGGGCGCCGATCACCTGCTCGCTTTGCTGCGCGGTGGTCACGCCCTTTTGCACCGGCAGGCGGATCATCACGTCGCGCGAGGTGCCAAAGTTCTGCACCTGCACGTCGTTGTAGCCCAGCGCGGAGACCGTGTCGCGCACCTTGCCCAGGTCGGCCGGCTGGCTGTAGGCCACCTCCAGCACCGTGCCGCCGGTGAATTCCACCGACAGGTGCAGCCCGCGCGAGAACAGGAAGAACACCGCCAGCGCAAAGGTGATGAAGGAAATCGCGTTGAAAACCAACGCGTGCTTCATGAAGGGGATGTCTTTTTTGATGCGGAAGAATTCCATGGTCTTCCTCCTTTAGTTCGACTTGGCCAGGGCCACACCGGCCTTGGGGTCTGCGTCCGGTTTCCAGATCTGGCCGATGGACACGCTCTTGAGCTTTTTCTTGCCGCCGTACCACAGGTTCACCAGGCCGCGCGAGAAGAACACCGCCGAAAACATGCTGGTCAGGATGCCGATGCAGTGCACCACCGCAAAGCCGCGCACCGGGCCGGAGCCAAAGGCCAGCAATGCCAGACCGGCAATCAGCGTGGTGATGTTCGAGTCCAGGATGGTGGCCCAGGCACGTTCGTAGCCAGTGTGAATGGCCACCTGGGGCGAAGCGCCCTCGCGCAGCTCCTCGCGGATGCGCTCGTTGATCAGCACGTTCGAGTCGATGGCCACGCCCATGGCCAGCGCCATGGCGGCAATGCCGGGCAGCGTCAATGTGGCCTGCAGCATCGACAGCACCGCAATCAGCATCAGCACGTTCACGCCCAGCGCCACGGTGGAAAACACGCCAAACA
>JAGOCN010000404.1 GCA_017998735.1 Giesbergeria sp. | reverse complement strand
AAGGTGGCCTGTCACCCATCAGCGAAAAAATCCGCCAGCGCGGGTATGCCCCTGAGCTGGTATTCAGCGACCTCAAGTCCGACCTGGAGCGCCTGAACCAAGACGGCACGCTACCCCTGCTGGCTGCGCTGCTGGGCGCGCAGAACCCGCTCGACCTGCTTGGCAGCCTGGGTGATTCGCAAGACAGCAGCAAAAAGTAAATAGTCGCAGTTTTTCCGGGATTTGCGACAGCCAAACCGGAACACTGCGGCCCATGCCTCAAGCCGCCGCCCCCCAAACCACCAACCACCAGCGTGACGTGCGAGACCTGCCGGTGCAGGTGCGTGCCGCTACGCTGGTGCCTGCCACCTTCAACGAAGCCGACAACACCGTAGAGGTGGTGTGGACACAAGGCGCCTCGGTGCGCCGCTTCGACTACTGGGAGGGCAAGCCCTACGACGAAGCCCTGGATGTGACCACCGAAGCGGTGGACATGACGCGCTTTGACGCTGGCACCGTGCAGGTGCTCGACGGGCACCGCGTGTACGGCGGCGTCAATGCCATCCTGGGTATTGCAGAGCGTGGCTGGATCGCCGATGGCGAGGGCCGCGCCACCATCCGCCTCAGCCAGCGCCCCGAAGTGGCCGGCATCGTTTCCGACATTCGGGCTGGTGTCATCCGCGCCATCAGCTTCGGCTACAGCGTGCAGCAATACGCCATCACCCCCGGCGCTCAGCGCACTGATGGCGGCACGGTGGACTTGTACCGCGCCGTCCGCTGGACGCCGCAAGAAATCTCTTTCGTGACCGTGCCCGCCGATGCAGGCGCAGGCACGCGGTCAGCACCCCAAGCCTCGCAACAGCAGGGCGCCCAGCCGGGCGGCCTGCCGTGCGAATTCGTCCGGGCAGCCGCCCATCCATCCGCAACTCAGGAGCAACGCATGCCCCAAGCAAACACGCAGGGCGACGGCGGCACCGCCGACACCCAACAAACCGCCGCCACCGCAGGCGACAACACCGCAAACCGCGCAGCACCCGGCGCTGGCCCGCAAGGCACGCAGGCGCCCGCAGCGCCCCAGGCCGACGCCGCCCGCGCCGCTGATGTGCTGGCCCTGTGCCAACGCCACGGCGCCAGCGACCTGGCAGAAAGCCTGCTGCGCCAAAACGCCACCATCGACCAGGCCCGCGCAGCCATCCTTGACCGCATGGACGCCACCGACCAAAGCCGTCGGGGTGGCAGCACCGTCAGCGTGCAGACCGTGCGTGATGAGCACGAAACCCGCATGCGTGGCATGGAAGAAGCCCTCATGAACAAGCTGGACTCTCGCGCCCAGCTCACTGACCTCGGTCGCAACTACCGTGGCCTGTCGCTGACCGAGATGGCCCGCGAGGCGCTGGAAGGTCTGGGCGTTTCCACGCGCGGCCTGTCGCGCAACGAAATCGCCACGCGGGCGTTTGCAACGCGGTCTGGTGGCTACCACACCACGGGCGACTTCCCCAGCCTGCTGGGTGGCGTTGGCGCCCGCCGCCTGCGCGCTGCGTACGAGGCAGCGCCCACCACCTTCCAGCTGTGGGCCCGCCGCGCTGCCAACCTGCCCGATTTCCGCATCACCAACGTGCTGGCAGTGGGCGGCGCACCCGAGCTGAAGAAGCTCAACGAGGCTGGCGAATACACCTACGGCACCATCAGTGAAGACGCCACCAGCTACCGCGCATTCAGCTACGGCCGCGCCATCGGTCTCACGCGCCAGATGTTCGTCAATGACGATCTGGGCGCCTTCGACCGCCTGCTGCAGCGCTTTGGCGAATCCGCCCGCCGCCTGGAAAACCGCCTGGTGTACGACCAGATCGCCAAGAATCCCACCATGCAGGACGGCAAAGCCCTGTTCCATGCGGACCACGGCAACCTGCTTGCAGCCACCAGCACGCTCACGCTCGACAACATGGGCAAGGTGCGCGCGCTGATGCGCAAGCAAAAAGACCTGGACGGCAAGACGCAGCTGAACCTGGCGCCCGCATATCTGATCGTTCCGTCTGATCTGGAGCAGGCAGCCTACGCATTCACCAGCTCCAACTACGCGCCAGCCACCATGTCTGACGTGAACGAGTTCCGCACAGGCGGCCGCACCGCAGTGGAGCCCATCGTGGAGCCGCTGCTGGATGAAGTCAGCACCGCCGCCTGGTATATGGCAGCCCGCTCGGGCCAGATCGATACCGTCGAATACGCCTATGTGGACGGCTCCGAAGGTGTGCGCACCGAGACCTTCGCCAGCGAAGACATCGACGGCGTGAAGGTCCGCGCCACTTTGGACTTCGCCGCCAAGGTTATCGACTGGCGCGGCCTGGCCAAGGCCAACGGCGCGACCTAAGCCCCGGGCGGCTGGCCTGCACACACGCAGGCCAGCCATCGGCATTCACCCTCATTCGGAGTCAACACCATGAAGAATTTTGTGCAACCGGGCAACGTCATCGAAGTGCCTGCTGCCGCTGCCGCAGTCGCGTCGGGCCAGGTCGTCGTCATTGGCGCCCACATTGCAATCGCCAATCACCCTGCCGCCATTGGCGAGCCCTACAACGCCACGCTCGACGGCGTGTTTTCGGTGCCCAAGGCCGCAGGCTCTGCCTGGACGCTGGGCCTGCCACTGATGTGGGATGCCTCTGTGAGCGCCTTCACCGTGGTTGGTACTCCTGCCACAGGGGACGTCACCGCCGGTGGCGCAACGGCGTTCGTGGCTGCGGCAAGTGCCGACACCACGGGCTACGTGCGCCTCGCAGGCATTCCTGGCACCGTCGCTTAAAGCGCCTCTGCCGCCATGCTGCTCGCACCGGACCGCCATGCCCGCATCAATGATGCGGTCGTGCGCTCGCATGCCAACGCCACGGCAGTGCACCTGGGTGGCGAGCCCTTCGGCGTCCTGCTCGACCGCACCAGCGCCGACCCCTTCGGCGCCGCAGTCGATACAGCCGCCCTCACCGTGGCGTATTGCATTGCCAATA
>JAGOCN010000403.1 GCA_017998735.1 Giesbergeria sp. | reverse complement strand
GTCCAGGATGGCGGTGGACACACCGAGCGAGGCCTGCACGATCAGCGGCGCCGCGCAGTTGGGCAGCACCTCGCTGAACATCAGCCGCAGCGTGCCGGCGCCGCTGATGCGCGCCGCCGTCACATAGTCCTTGGACACCTCGGTGATGACCACGGCGCGCGTGATGCGCACATAGTGCGGCAGCACCACCACGGCCACCGCCAGCATGGCGTTGATCAGCCCCGGCCCGAGGATGGCGACGATGACGATCGCCAGCAGCAGGCTGGGCAGCGTCAGGATGATGTCCATCAGCCGCATGATGGCCACCTCCAGCACGCCCCGGTAAAAGCCGGCCACCAGCCCCAGCGTCACGCCCACCACCAGCGCCAGCAACACCACGGCCGCGCCAATCGACAGCGACAGGCGCGCGCCATGCATCAGGCGCGAGAGGATGTCGCGGCCAATGGCGTCGGTGCCCAGCAAATAGGTGGTGCTGCCGCCCTCCTGCCAGAACGGCGGCTGCAGGAACGCGGCGCTGTTGGTCTGGAACGGTGGGTGCGGCGCCAGCCAGGGCGCCAGCAGCGCCACCAGCAGCAGCGTGCAGACCACCAGCAGGCCGGCCACGGCGCCCTTGTTGGCCGAAAAGGCGCGCCAGAAGGAGCGCAGCGGGCCGGGCGGCGCGGGCACTGCCGGCACCGCAGCGGGGGCGGGCGCGGGCACGGCGCCGGCCGGCCCGGGTGCGGAAGGGGTGATGGAAGCCATGGTGTCGTGGTCGGTGTTGGGGGTCAGCAGGGCCGCGCTTCTTCAGTGCCCGGAGCGGATGCGCGGGTTGATGACGCCATAGGTCAGGTCCACCAGCAGGTTGACCAGCATCACCACCACGCCAAGCAGCAGCATGCCGCCCTGCAGCACCGGGTAGTCGCGCCGGTTGATGGCCTCGATCAGCCACTTGCCCACGCCCGGCCAGGAAAAGATGGTCTCGGTCAGGATGGCGCCGGTGAACAGCACGCCCACCTGCAGGCCGATCACGGTGACGACTGGAATCAGCGCGTTGCGCAGCGCATGCACCGCCACGATGCGAAAGGCCGGCAGCCCCTTGGCGCGGGCGGTGCGGATGTAGTCCTCGCCCAGCACCTCCAGCATGGCCGAGCGCGTCATGCGCGCCACCACCGCCAGCGGGTTGGTGCCGAGCACGATGGCCGGCAGCACCAGGTGCTTCAGCGCCGAGAAAAAGGCCTCGGTTTCGCCCGCCATCAGCGTGTCGAACAGCAAAAAGCCGGTCACCGGCTCGACGTAGTGCAGCACGTCAAGCCGCCCCGACACCGGCGTCCATCCCAGGTTGACCGAGAAGAACATGATCAGCAGCAGCCCCCACCAGAAAATCGGCATGGAGTAGCCGGTGAGCGAGACCGTCATGACGCCGTGGTCAAACCACGAATTGCGCTTCACGGCGGCAATGATGCCGGCCGGAATGCCCAGCAGCAGCGCAAACGCAATAGCGCACACCGCCAGTTCGATGGTGGCCGGAAACAGCGCCAGGAATTCGTCCAGCACCGGCACCTGGGTGATCAGCGACTTGCCCAGGTCGCCCTGCAGCACGCGGGCAATGTAGACGCCGTACTGCGTCAGCACCGGCTTGTCCAGGCCGTATTCGACCAGCAGTGCGGCGTGGCGCGCGGCGTCGATGCCGCGCTCGCCGGCCATGGTTTCAATCGGGTCGCCCGGCACCAGCCGGATCAGGAAAAACGCCAGCAGCGTCATGCCGAAGAAGGTGGGGATGAGCAGGCTGACACGGGTCAGGAGGAATCGCAGCATCGCGGGATGCTGCCTCAAAAAAACCCCTGTTCCAGGCATTTCATACCGCAAGCGACAGCGCCGCCTTGCAGTGCCTGGACCGGCCTCAGGCAGCCCTGCAGGCACCCAGCGCAAAGGCCAGGGCCCCACCCCGCAAGGCAGCGGCCGCAGGCCCGCAGGACAGGGCGCCGGCCCGGGTGCAGCCTGTGGCCGCGTCCAGGCGTGGCATGGAACAGAAAATAACAGCCAAAAGTGCCTCTGGCCCAGGTGCAGCCTGCGCCAGAAGCTCATTTTTTAATAGCAAAAAACCTGTTGCCTGCAGACTTTGCACCTGCACGGTGCAGGTGTTTTTTAGGTGTTTTGCAGCGGCTTGCAGGTGCCGTGCAGGCCAGCCAGCCAGCCAGCCGGCAGCAGCGCCGGCCTGCCCGGCCTGCCCTGTGCCCGCCCTGGCTAGCGCTTGTTGCGCAGTTCGCGCCGCAGAATCTTGCCCACCGGGGTTTTGGGCAGTTCGTCGCGGAACTCGATCACTTTGGGCTGCTTGTAGCCGGTGAGGTTCTTGCGGCAGTAGTCGCGCACCTGCTCCTCGGTCAGATCGGGAATTTTCTTCACGATCACCAGCTTGACCGCCTCGCCCATGCGCTCGTCCGGAATACCGACCACGGCGCATTCCAGCACGCCGGGCATGCCGGCCACCACTTCTTCGACCTCGTTCGGGTACACGTTGAAACCGCTGACCAGCACCATGTCTTTCTTGCGGTCCACGATCTTGAAGAAACCGCGTGCGTCCACGGTGCCGATGTCGCCGGTTTTGAAATAGCCGTCTTCGGTCATGGTTCTGGCGGTTTCGTCCGGGCGCTGCCAGTAGCCGGCCATCACCTGCGGGCCTTTGATGGCGATTTCGCCGGGCTGGCCCAGCTGCGTGACCTCGTGGCCCTCGTCGTCCAGCAGTTTCATGAAGGTGCTGGGCAGCGGCACACCAATGCTGCCGGTGAATTCGCGCGAGGTGACCGGGTTGCAGCTGGCCGTAGGGCTGGTTTCCGACAGGCCATAGCCTTCGCAGATGGCGCAGCCGGTTTTTTCCAGCCACAGCCTGGCCACGGCGCCCTGCACCGCCATGCCGCCGCCTACCGACACCTTCAGGTGGCTCCAGTCGACGGTGTTGAAGTCAGGGTGGTTGGCCAGCCCGTTGAACAGCGTGTTGAC
>JAGOCN010000402.1 GCA_017998735.1 Giesbergeria sp. | reverse complement strand
CCTTGCTGGCGCCGGTGCCGGTGCACCAGCCCGCCGACTTTCTGAACCATGTGGTGCTGTCGCCCGACAGCGGCCTGTTTGCGCTGTGGCTGGCCATGGGCAGTTTGCTGGCAGCGCCCATCTTTGCCTCCAGCGTGGTGGCCATTCCGCTGTTGCTCGACCGCCAGGCCACGCTGTGGCAGGCCATTCTGACCAGCTGGCAGACGGTGCTGGCCAACCCGGCCACGATGGCGCTGTGGGCGGCACTGCTGATGGTGCTGACGCTGCTGGGGCTGGGCACGCTGCTGCTGGGGCTGGTGGTGGTGATGCCGCTGCTGGGCCACGCCAGCTGGCATGCCTACCGCGACCTGGTGGACGCAGACAGCCTGCCACTGCGCGATGAACATGCCGCTCCGCCGCCACCGTCCAGCAGCTCCGGCATTCCTGCACCCAATGGGATGGCGTCGTGATTTTTGGCTTTACCGAAGAACAGATATCGGCATTTTTTCTGACCTACGGGGTCGGCGCCTTCATCCTGTTCATGCTTTTCATCATCGGGCACCTGGCCTGGGAGTCCAAGGCGGGGCGTTTTGGCGCCTTTGTGCTTTTCCTTGGCCTGGGCGTGGGTTTCACCGGGTTTCTGGCCAAGTTTGTCATCCAGTGGTGGATGGAGCGCTGAAAGGCCGGGGCGCTTTCCAGCATTGATGCTGATGGCTGAGGCCATGAAAAAAGCCGGCCCAAACGTGGTGTTGGACCGGCTTTTTCACTGGGGGCGCAGGCGCTTTTGCAGCGCTGCGTCGCCCGGCGCGTTGCAAAGAACGCACACCTGTTTTTTCTGTCAGGCAGCCTGCTGGCTTGCGTTCTGCACAGCAGCGCTGTCGCTTTTTGCTTTGGCATCTGCCTTGGCATCGGCTTTGGCCTTGGCCTGTGCCTGCACCGGCACGGGGTGGTGGCCCTCGGTGTCGTCTTCGCCATCGCCCAGAAACGCTTCAAGCGAATCGTCCATGGCTTCCATCCACACGGTGTGGTGCTGCGGTGCCATGGTGCCGGTCAGCGTCGAGCGGTAGCTCTTGTTGCGGTAGCCCAGAATGTCCACCTGCTTGTCGTGCTTCCATTCCTTGAACAGTTCGGCCATGCCTTCGATGTCGAATTGCGGGTAGTCGGTCGGGCCGACCAGGTCACGGGTGTAGGCCGCCTGAAAGTCGATGTGCTCGTAAGGCGTCTTGGCTGCCTGCTCGCGCGCCACCCACTGCTTTGAATCGGCCACCATGGCGGCGCGGTCGGGCAGGACAATGCTGCCCAGGATCACGTCGCGGGCATACCAGGCCTGCGCATCGAACATGTTGAAGGTGTAGTACTGGTCCTGCATGCCGAGGTAGACCAGCTTGGGGTTGTCGATGAAGAAGATGCCCTTGTACAGGTTTTCCGGGTACAGGCGGTTGTAGGTGCGCAGCGTCAGCTCGTCCGAAATGAATGGAAAGTGGTGCTGGTATCCGGTGCACAAAATGATGGCGTCCACCTCGCGCTGGGTGCCGTCAATGAAGTGCGCGGTGCGGTCTTCCAGGCGGGTCAGCAGCGGCGACTCGTGGAACGCGTCCGGCCAGTCGTAGCCCATGGGGGCGCTGCGGTAGCTGAAGGTGATCGATTTGGCACCGTACTTGTGGCACTGCGTGCCGATGTCTTCTGCAGAGTAGCTGCTGCCCACCAGCAGCAGGTCCTTGTCGGCAAACTCGCAGGCATCGCGAAAGTCGTGCGCATGCAGCACCCGGCCCGGAAACTGCTCCAAGCCTTCAAAGTAGGGCGTGTTGGGGGTCGAAAAATGGCCGGTGGCCACCACCACATAGTCGAATTCTTCGGTCGAAAGCGTATCGGCCTTCACATCGCGCACCGTCACCGAGAATTTTTGCGTTTCTTCATTGAACGACACCCATTGCACCGCGGTGTTGAACTGGATGCACTTGCGCAGGTCGCTCTTTTCCAGCCGGCCCATGATGTAGTCGCGCAGCACGGCGCGCGGCGGGTAGGACGCAATGGGCCGGCCAAAATGCTCTTCAAAGCTGTAGTCGGCAAACTCCAGGCACTCCTTGGGGCCGTTGGACCACAGGTAACGGTACATGCTGCCATGCACCGGCTCGCCGTGCGCGTCCAGGCCGGTGCGCCAGGTGTAGTTCCACATGCCGCCCAGGTCGCTCTGCTTTTCATAGCAGACGATTTCGGGCACTTCAGCGCCCGCCTTGCCGGCGGCTTCAAAGGCGCGAAGTTGGGCCAGGCCGCTGGGTCCGGCGCCGAGAATGGCGATGCGTTGCTTTTTCATGAGGGGGTTCTCCTGTTTTTTGTCAGCCGCCAACACAGGGCGGCTGCAGTCCATCAGGCCGGGCGCTGGCCCGGCAGTGGACAAGAATGGGGCCAATGGCTGCCTCCGGGGCAAAGCCGCTGGCCTTGGATGGACAGGCCGGCAAAGGGCCTGTGGGGCAAGGGTCATCGCAGTGTTGCCCGGTTTGTGCCTTGCCAAAACACGTTGGCTGGACCCGGTACCCGACTGCGGAAAGTCGAAGAAAAAGCGCATTGGTAAGCGCTTTCAAAAAAGACGATGTTTTATCGCCACAAGCATGCAAGAAAAAGTGTTTCTTGAGGCCTTGTTGCAACAATTTTAACACAAACAAGGTATAGGCGATTTTTGCATGCCTTGCCGGTGCTGCCCGGCATGCATGCAAAGCTGGGCAGACAGGGGTTCTGGAAGCCGTCGCACCGCCACGCCTGGCACCCGTGGCGTAGCAGTAACGGTGGCAATGTCAAAGGGTGGTTCGCGTTCCCATACCCGCACTGCGCCCGGCTGCGCTGCCACTCAGCACCGCCCCTTCCAGCGTGGCCGGGTAGGGGCCGGCAATGTAGTCGCCGCATGCCCACAGGCCGGGCGCCAGCTGCGCGCCGGGGCGCTGCAGCGCCGGGGTGCAGGCAAAGGTGGCGCGTTTTTCCACCACGGTTTGCACGACTTCCAGCCCCTG
>JAGOCN010000401.1 GCA_017998735.1 Giesbergeria sp. | reverse complement strand
CCCCTACACCTCGCCGGCGCTGTTCTCCATGACCATCGGCTTCGTGGGCATCTGGCTCTTCTCGATCACCGACAAGAGCGCCAACGCCGCACGCGAGCGCGCCGCCTTCCCGGCGCAGCAGGTGCGATCGGAAACCGGTTTCGGCGCATCGGGCGCATCGGGCCACTGAGCACAAGAAGAAGCGCAACCCCTGGCATGGCGGCCTGTGCGCCATGCCACCTCCACCGGGCCTTGTGCCCGGTTTTTCATTTCAGCGCCCACCGGGCGACTAAAATGCTATTGAATTAATAGCTACTAGCGCTTACGGGGAAAGCGCCAGATCCATTTTTTGTTCAAAACCATCAACACCTGCTCAACCGCCACGCAACTGGCGCAGCTTGACAAAGGCCAGCGCCGCCATTACGGCGTCGTTGAGTGCGTCGTGCGCGTCGCGCCGGGGCAGACCCAGGTCGTCCATCAGGGTGGCAAAGCGCAGGTCGATGTCGGCGTTGCCCTGCTGCTGGTAGGGCGGCAGTTGCCGGAACTTGTAGTCGTAGTACAGCGCAGAGACCTCGATCTTGGGCTGCGGCAGACCCATGCCCAGCAGGGGCCAGAGGGCGCGGTTGAGCATGGCCACGTCGAATTCGAGGTAGTAGCCCACCAGCGGGCGGCTGCCGATGAAGTGCAGCAGCTGGCGCATGGCCTCCTGCAGCGGCAGGCCCTGGGCCACGTCCCTCTCGCGCAGGCGGTGGATGCGCACGCTGTCGGCCGAGACGCCCTTGTCGGGGCGCACCAGCAGTTCCAGCCGCTCGCTCGTCAGGATGCGGTTGCCGGCGATGCGCACCGCGCCGATGGCGATGATCTCGTCGCTGCGCACGTTGAGCCCGGTGGTTTCGCAGTCGAGCGCCACCCATTCGTCGGGCGGCGGCGGGTCGAACAGGAAGGCGTAGGCCGGGTCGCCCAGGTGGTAGAGCAGCCAGCGGCGCCGCAATTGCGCCAGCCAGCCGCGCGGGCCGGTGGGGGCGGCGGGCCTCACAGCACGTCCAGCCGCAGACGCTGGTGCAGCAGGGCCTTGAAGCGCTTGACCACGGCCAGCGCGTCCTTGAGCAGGTCGCGCTCCAGGGTGCTCAGGCGCCCGGGATCGACGTTGCCGGTGACCGCGCGGCCGGTGTCGAGTTCGGCCAGACCCGCCTGCAACCGCAGGCCCATGAGGAAGTGCAGGCTCTGCACCAGCTCATCGCCCAGTGCTGCGTCGAGCACGCCCTCCTGCACCAGGGCTGCGATGCGCTCGGCCGTGCCCGTGGCGGCCACGCGCCGGGCCAGGGCCAGGCTGCGCACGCCATGCACGATGGGGAAGATGCCCGCTTTTTTCAGGCTGATGGCGCGGCCTTCGTCGCCCAGACCGAACAGGCGGCTCCACCAGCCCGTGGGCCCGCCGAAGTTTTCCACCGCCGCGGCAAAGCGCGCCAGCACCGCGTCGTTGTCCACGGCCAGCGCCGCCACGCCCTCGCGCACGGCGGCCAGCAGCGCGGCGTCGCCCGCCACCGCGTGGGCATCGAGAAAAATGGCCAGCTGCATGAGACTGTCGCCCTCGGGCTGCAGCAGCCACTGGCGCACCCGCTGGCCGAAAGCGCTCGCCGTGCCGCGCCAGTCGGGGTTGCTGACCATGATGCGGCCCGGGCACTCGGGGTAGCCGAAGCTCGCCAGCACCCCGGAAAAGCGCTGGCAGATGGCATCCAGGTCGGCCGGCGCGGTGTAGCCGTCGCGCAGCACCAGGCCGTTGTCCTGGTCGGTCTTGAGCAACTGCTCGCCGCGCCCTTCGCTGCCCATGACGAACAGACAGCTGTTGTCCACCAGACCGGCCGGCGCCACCATGGCCCAGGCGCGTTCGAACAGGCGTGCGTTGAGCTGCTGCACCAGCTTGGCCATCAGGCCGATGCGCGTGCCGCCACGGTACAGCGCCGCGATCAGCCGCGTGATCTGCGCGGCCGCCTGCGCCAGCGCCTCCAGATCCTGCGCATGCTCGATCTGCACCGTGATCAGGTGCGAATGGTTGGCCAGGAAGCTGAACAGGTCGAGCGCCTCCAGGATGCCGCGCACCTGGCCGTCGTCCTCGACCACCACCAGGCGGTGCACGCGGCGGCGCAGCAGCAGCACCATGGCGTCGCCGAGCTGGTCGGAGGGCCGCACGGTGACCACCGGGCCGCTGGCCAGCTCGCCCACCGCCAGCCGGTCGAGCGGGCGGCCGTCCAGGATGGCGCGCTGCAGGCTGGTGTTGGTGAAGATGCCCAGCCCGCCTCCGGGCAGGCCCGTCACCAGCACGTTGGTGGTGCGCTGGGCCTGGAACAGGCGCACCACCGAGACGATGTCGGTGGCCGCGTCCACGGTGTGCGCCGGGCGCAGGTAGGCCTGCTCCACGCGCGCCATCGTGAGCGACTGCAGCTCGTGCTGGTCGGCGCGCTGGGCCAGCGCGCTGAGCTTCTGGCCCAGGTCGGAAAACAGCAGTGCCCCGAAGGTGGTGTTGCGTGCGATGAGTTCGTTCACCGCCTCGCGTGCAAGCTGGTAGGCCACCACCTCTTCGGCAGCGACGAAGCGGCTGCCCACGCGCCCGGTCATCAGGCCGCAGCCGTCAAAGCAGTCGTCGGGGCCGTAGGTGGCCAGCACCTCGTCGCCCTCGGTCTGCGTGACATAGCCCTTGATGAGGACGAACAGGTGCGTGGGCACCGTGCCCAAGTCCAGCACCACGGCGCCCTCGGGGAAGTAGGCGATGTCCACGCTGGCGCGCACCAGGCGCTGCTCGTCCGGGTTCAGGCAGTCGAAGGGCGAGGCAGCAAAGTTGAAGGCGTTGGGCATGTGGAATGTGCACCGGCAGAAGCCGGGGCACCGCCGCCATTCAACCCGGCAGGCCTTGCGCCACGCTTGCAGCGGTGTCCCAGCCCGGGCCGTCGAACCAGGCGTCGCCTTCCAGGCAGGCGCGCAGCATGGGCAGGCTGTCGTAGCCCCAGAA
>JAGOCN010000400.1 GCA_017998735.1 Giesbergeria sp. | reverse complement strand
CGGCTGGTATGCGCTGCTGGAGATGTTCCCCGGCGCCACGGCCCTGGTGGCGCTGGCCACGTTTTCGGGGTTTCTGTTCTACATCACCAGCGCCAACTCGGGCGCCATGGTGATGTCGAATTTTTCGGCCTCGATTGCCGACCCGTCCGAGGACGGCCCGAAATGGCTGCGCATCTTCTGGGCGTTGCTGACCGCCCTGCTCACCATTGCCATGCTGCTGGCCGGCGGCGTGGTGACGATGGAATACGCCACGCTGATCTTTGCGCTGCCGGTGACCGTGATTGCCTACCTGGTGATGGCGTCCTTCTACAAGGCGCTGCGCATCGAGCGCGCCGAGCGCGAGGGCCAGGTGCTGCGCCGGCCGTCGATGGCCGCCAGCGGCGGCCATGTGCCCGAGCGCTCGTGGAAGCAGCGGCTGGGGCAGCTGCTCACCTTCCCGTCACAGCGCGAAGTGCTGCAGTTTCTGGAGCGCACGGTGCGCCCGGCGCTGGACGAGGTGGCGGCCGAGTTCCGCGCCCAGGGCTACGCTGTGCAGCGCGGCAACGTGACCGCTGCCAGCGGCATTGAAGAGCCCTTGCTGCAGGTGGCCATGGACGCGTTCCACGATTTCCACTACCAGGTCACCCTGGCCGCGTCGCCGGTGCCCACCTTCAGCGGCAAGATGGCGCGCGAGAAAGACGTTTACTACCGGCTGGAGGTGTTCACGCAAACCGGCTCCGGCGGCTACGACCTGATGGGCCTGACCCGCCAGCAGGTGATCGACGATGTGCTGGAGCGCTACGAAGCGCACCTGGCGGCGCTGGCAGCCCCTGCAGAAAACGCCGGCAACCCTTCGCCCCTGGCGCTCTGAAGCAACATGTGCGCACCCATACTGCTTTTCATGCTTGCAGGGGTGCTGACCAAAAACTGTCTTCTGCCTTGCTGGCTTTGAAGACCTTGTGGAACCGTTGCACCATGCAAGTCACCACCTCCCACGGCTGGTTTTTCTGGGCCGCGCTGTCTGCCGTTTTTGCCGCGCTGACCGCCATCTTTGCCAAGGTCGGCATTGAAGGCGTGGACTCCGACCTGGCGACGCTGGTGCGCACGGTGATCGTTGTTCTGGTGCTGGCGGCGTTTGTGGCGTATGCGGGCAAGTGGAGCAATCCGCTGCAGCTGCCGGGCAAGACCTGGGTGTTTCTGGCGCTGTCGGCCCTGGCCACGGGGGCGTCGTGGGTGTGCTACTTCCGGGCGCTGCAGCTGGGCGAGGCGTCGAAGGTGGCGCCGGTGGACAAGTTCAGCCTGGTGCTGGTGGCGGTGTTTGCCTTTGTGTTTCTGGGCGAGCGGCCGTCGGGCAGCGACTGGCTGGGCATTGCGCTGGTGGCCGCCGGGGTGCTGGTGCTGGCGCTGCGGCGCTAGCCGTGGTGCCTAGCGCCTGGGACTGGCGCCGGCACAGGAAGGCGCCGCAGCCTGCCCTTTTACAATTCGCGCGTCCCTTGGGGAGTAGCCGGCTTTTTTTCTGAAAGCGCCCGCGTCAACATTCTCGGCCTGCCCTGCACGCCGTGGCGCTGGCAGGCAAGGCGGTGCGGTGTGTCGCAGCGCCCTGTTTGGCGAGACCATGGGCGCATTCGCCGGACACGTGCCGGGCCGTGCGAATGCGCCTTGTGTGTCCCTCCCGGCCTTGAATGTTGCTTGCCATGAATCTCCTCTCCACCGCCCTGCTGGCATTGGCCATGTCCACCGATGCGTTTGCCGCTGCTGTGGGCAAGGGCATGGCCCTGCGACAACCCCGATGGCGCGAGGCACTGCGCACGGGCGCGATCTTTGGGGCCATCGAAGGTTTGACTCCCGTGCTGGGCTGGGCCATGGGCTTGGCTGCCGCCGACCATGTGAAGGCATGGGACCACTGGATCGCGTTTGCCCTGCTTGGCGGTCTGGGCCTGCACATGGTCATGGCCGGTCTGAGGTCCCCTGCCATCTCGCCAGCCGACAAGCCTGCCCGGCACGGGTTCTGGCTGCTGGCGGTCACCGGTTTTGCCACCAGTGTGGATGCGATGGTGGTGGGCGTGGGACTGGCCTTTCTGGACGTGCCGATCGTTCCGGTCGCCGTGGCCATCGGCTGCACCACCTTTGTGGCTGTCACGCTGGGCGTCATGCTGGGCCGGGTTGCAGGGGCAGGCGCGGGCAGGCATGCCGAAACAGGGGGCGGACTGGTGCTGATCGGCATTGGAGCGGCCATCCTGTTTGAACACCTCTCGGGCGCTGCCTGAAAGGCGCCTGAAAACTGCCCGCCTACAGCGCCAGGATCGACACCGTCTTGGTCACCAGGTAGGCCTCCAGAGCTTCCTGGCCCCCCTCCGAGCCATAGCCCGAGTCCTTCACGCCGCCAAAGGGCATGTCTGCCGAGGTGACGGCGCCTTGGTTGATCCACAGCATGCCCACCTCGATGCCGGTGGCCAGCCGGTGCGCGGTCTTGAGCGACTGGGTGAAGGCGTAGCTGGCCAGGCCGTAGGGCAGGCGGTTGGCTTCCTTCAGCGCTTCCTCGATGGTGTCAAAACCGCGGACGGCAGCGACCGGGCCGAAAGGCTCGTTGTTGAACACGCTGGCGTCCAGCGGCACCTCGTCCAGGATGGTGGGGGCAAAGTAGTTGCCGTCGCCCTGGTCCTGCAGCCGCTCGCCGCCGGTCAGCACCCTGGCGCCCTTGGCGCGTGCGTCCTGCACGACTTCGGTCAGCGCCTTGGCGCGGCGCAGGTTGGCCAGCGGGCCCATCTGCGTGCCTTTGGCCAGGCCGTTGCCCACTTTCAGGTTTTCTGCGTACTGCACCAATCCGTCGGTGAACGCCTGGCGCACGCTGTTGTGCACCAGAAAGCGCGTGGGCGAGATGCAGACCTGGCCGGCGTTGCGGAATTTGGCGCTGGCCATGGCTTTGACGGCGGCAGCAATATCGGCATCTTCGGCAATGATGACCGGCGCGTGGCCGCCCAGCTCCATGGTGGCGCGCTTCATGTGCTGG
>JAGOCN010000399.1 GCA_017998735.1 Giesbergeria sp. | reverse complement strand
CAGCCGGCGCCCGACACCACCAAGTGGGTTTCGATGCCGGGCATGGGCTGCATCACCTGCAGCAGGCGCGCGCCATAGACGGCGCCGCTGGCGCCCGAGATGCCGACGATGATGCGGCGCGGTGGGGGGGTGCTCATGCTTGTGCCCCCTGCAATGCGGCCGCTGCGGGCAATGCCAGCGGCGCGTCCTGCAGGTCCTGCACCACGCGCTGCAGCACTTCAAGCGCCTGCGCCGGGTCAAAGTCTTCGTGTTGCCGCTTGCGCACGCCGTACTGCTGCAGCTGGTAGTGGCGCGCCGGCGTAATGCCGTGGCGCGCCAGGCTGCTTTGCACGCACACCAGCGGGCAGCCGTCGAGCGCGATGATCGGCCGGCCCGAGCGCGCGGTCTTGACGAGGCTGGCCACGTCGCCGCCGACACCGGCAATGCACGACATTTCCGCCACGCCGCTGCGGTCCATCCGCACTGCGACATGGTTGGCCAGCTGCGCGGCACTGGAACACCCGGAGCAGGAATACACCAGCGGGCGCAGGGCTTTGGCTGCCTTGGCTGCCTTGTCGATTTGGTCTGTCCTGCCCGCCTGGGCAGCAGCGGTTTCGGCACCGGCACAGCCATCGGCAAAAGTATCAGCAGCAGCGGAGGCCGCAGCGATGCAAACAGGTGTGGAAACGGGGAATGTGCTCATGGCCGGGCTCCAGGGCGCAGGGCTGCCAGGCGCGCCAGCAGCTGGTGCGGCGCCCACTGCTGCAGGTCCAGCACCGGCAGCTCCAGCGCGTCCAGCGTGTTTTTCACCATCAGTCCCAGTTCGGTGTCGCCTTCCATCGACAGGCGGCGGTTGAAAAACAGCGTGTCCGGGTCCTGCTGGCGCTGGGCCAGCTGCAGAAAGTCGTGCGCGCTGGCACTGATGCACAGGTCGGTGTGTCGGTGGCGCGCACGCGGCGCAAAGGCGCCGCCACTCCAGGTGAAGTCCAGCGCCATGCGCGCATCGCGCACCTGGATGCGCAGGCGTTTGTGCAGCAGCGCGCCGGCCACATCGGCCGGCAGCTGGCGCGCCACGCTGGCGTTCAGCGCGGTGGTCAGCAGCAGCGCCGCCGGGTAGGCCGGCAGGCGCGACAGCACGGCGGCCACAGGCGCAGGCACGGTGGCGGGCCAGAGCGCGGAGGCAGCAGAGGCAGCAGGAGCGACAGGAGTGGGGGAATGCATCGGCGGTACACCTTTCAGGGAATGGGGCGCGGCGGGTGGCAACCGGTTGCGGCGCACGTTTTGCTCTTTATTTGATAGCTGCTGGCGCAGGATGCGCCTGCGCTGGAGGGCAATTTGGCTTGAAGTCTAGTGCTGCTTGCCAGCGTTGGGCGCCTGGCGTGCGCCCGGCCCTCACCCCAACCCTCTCCCAGAGGGAGAGGGAGCAAGCCAGGGGAACCTTGCCCATCTGGCGGCATTGGCAAATCCAGCCCCGGTATGTCTCCCTCTCCCTCTGGGAGAGGGCGGGGGTGAGGGCCAGCGGCGCCGGGACAAAGCACAGCGGTCAAAGACACAAACAAACCCAAACCCTTCAGGCCGGCACGCCGACTGGCGCATCCACCCAGTCCAGCCCCGGCTGGCCATGCCAGTAGCCGTTGCAACCCTGCTCGGGCATCAGCGGCTGCAGGCGCGCCTGCGCTTCACTCGGCGCCAGAGCACCCCGGCGCACGGCGTCAAACAGCGCCACCACTTCGGCCATGTGTGCGGCCTGCGGGCTCAGGCGCACCACGTCCACGCCCAGCGCCTGCAGGTCGGGCAGGGATTCGATCAGGTTGCAGACCCGCGCCGACTGCGTTTGCGTGCCGTTGAGCACCAAAAAATGCTCGCTCTCGCGCGTGTTCAGCAGCAGGCCGTCGGGGTGCGCAATGCAGCTGAACTGGCAGTCGTCCTTGGGCAGGTTGCGGTGGCGTGCGGTGAAGCAGCGCGCCGAATAGGCCAGCGGCATGCGGCCATAGGCAAACACCTCCGTCTGCAGGCCAGCCGGGCGGTCTGCCTGCAGCACCGCCAGGTCGGCGCGCTGCATCTCCAGCGGCACCACCCAGCGGCTGGCGCCCAGGCTGGCCATCCAGGTGAGCGACGGCAGGTTGTACAAATTGAGCTGCGGCCCGGCAACAAAGGCTTTTTTGCCGGCCAGGCGCTGCACGGCGCCCATGTCATTGGCTTCGACGGGGTAATCGCCCTGGCCGGTAATCTTGTGCATGGTGCCGCCCTCGGCGGTCGATTCCAGCAGCACCTGGGTGGACAGCAGCACCTCTTTGCCGGCAGCGCGCAGGTTGGCAGCAATGCCCAGCCAGTCGGCCAGGCGCAGCTCGTGGCGGCGCGAGCAGACGGTTTCGCCCAGGTAGACGGTGTCCACCGGCATCTGCGCCACGGCGTCGTAAAAGGCCAGCGTAGTGTCTTTGGGCCAGTAGTACAGCAGCGGGCCGAGCGAGAGTTTCAAAGTGGATGCGTTCATTGTTCGAGGCCTTATTTCCAGGGCCGGTGGTAGGCGCCCAGCGTGTGCTGCTGGCCTTCGGCGACCTGGTCCAGGCTGACCATCCAGGCGGGTTTGGCTGCGTAGCGGTGCGGGTTGGCAGTGCACTGGTCAATGGCGTCCCGCAGCACCTGGGTGACCTGCGCCACATAGGCCGGGCTGCGTTGGCGGCCTTCGACCTTCAGGGCGCGCGCGCCCATCTTCATGAGCTGGGGCAGCAGTTCCAACGTGTTCAGGCTGGTCGGCTCTTCGATGGCGTAGTAGTTTTCTTCGCCCTCCACGTCAAAGCGGCCCTTGCACAGCGTCGGGTAGCCGGCGTTCTCGCCGGGGGCGTAGCGGTCGATCAGCACGCCGTTCAGGCGCGACTCTCGGCCCTGCGGAGTTTCGACCCAGCGCACCGCCTTGGGCGGTGAGCACACGCCATGCGTGTTGGGCGACTCGCCCGTCACATACGACGACAGCGCGCAGCGCCCTTCCACCATCACGCACAGGCTGCCAAA
>JAGOCN010000037.1 GCA_017998735.1 Giesbergeria sp. | reverse complement strand
GTCCAGCAGTTCGTGCGCGCGCTCGGCAATGGCCTTTTCTTCGGCGCGAAAGCCGCGTGTGCGAAACACCGCTCCCACCAGCCCCGAGCGGGTGCGCACATGCCGGCCCACCATCACGTTTTCCAGTGCCGTCATTTCGGCAAACAGGCGGATGTTCTGAAAGGTGCGGGCAATGCCGGCCTTGGCGACCTCGTGCACGGCCGTGGGGCGGTAAGGCTTGCCGGCCAGCTCGAAGCTGCCGCTGTCCGGGGTGTACAGGCCGGTGATGACATTGAAGAAGGTGGTTTTGCCGGCACCGTTGGGGCCGATCAGGCCGTACACCTGGCCGCGCTCGATGGTGATGCCGACATCGGACAGCGCCTGCAGACCGCCAAAGCGCTTGGAAATGCCGGCCACGCGCAGCACCACACTGTCGGATTGTTCTGCCATGGGTTGTTTGCTTTTGGTGTTCATCGCCGTTCAGGCCCGGTTTTCCAGGCTTTTGCCATGCGAGGGGGCCGGCCACAGGCCGCGCGGGCGCAGCAGCATGACGATGATCATCGCCAGGGCAATCAGCAGCTGGCGCAGGATGGCAGCGTCCAGGCGCCCGTCGGTCATGGCCTGCAGGGGACCGGCCACATAGCGCAGCACCTCGGGCAGCGCCGACAGCAGCACAGCGCCCAGAATGACGCCCGGAATGTGCCCAATGCCACCCAGCACCACCATGGCGACAATCATCACCGACTCCATCAGGCTGAACGATTCGGGCGAGACAAAGCCCTGGAAGGCAGCAAACATGGCGCCCGAGACACCGCCAAACGAGGCACCCATGCCGAACGCCAGCAGCTTCATGTTGCGCGTGTTGATGCCCATGGCCTTGGCGGCAATCTCGTCCTCGCGGATGGCCATCCAGGCGCGGCCGATGCGCGAGTCCTGCAGGCGGTAGCAGATGATGACCGTGACGATCACCAGCGCCAGAAACAGGTAGTAGTACAGAGTGACGGATGAAATGTCGAAGCCGAACAGCTCCAGGCGCTTGCCCAGGTCCAGCCCGAAGACCTTGACCGAGTCGATCTGCCCTACCCCTTTGGGGCCGTTGGTGATGTTGACCGGGTGGTCCAGGTTGTTCAGAAAGATGCGGATGATTTCACCAAAGCCGAGCGTCACGATGGCCAGGTAATCGCCGCGCAGCTTGAGCACCGGAATGCCCAGCAGCACCCCCACAAAAGTGGCCAGCAGCGCCGCCAGCGGAATCACCACCCACAGCGAAGTGTGCAGCCCGTCCGGGAACAGGGCGGCAAAGGCGGTGAAGGTTTCTGCCAAGTGCGGCGAAGCCATCAGGGCAAACAGGTAGGCGCCAACGGCATAGAACGCCACATAGCCCAGGTCCAGCAGGCCGGCATAGCCGACCACGATGTTCAGCCCCAGCGCCAGCATCACATACAGCAATGCCAGGTCGGCAATGCGCACCCAGGCGTTGCCGAAGTACTGCAGCACGAAGGGCAGCACCAGCAGCGCGATGCCGCCGGCAATCCAGGCTGCGGTGTTTTTCTTTTGCGTCATGGCAGGGTCCTTCAGGCGCGGTCGGCCACACGCTCACCCATCAGGCCCGAGGGGCGCAGCGTCAGGATGATGATGAGCACGATGAACGCAAAGATATCGGTGTAGTGGCTGCCCAGCACGCCGCCGGTGAGCGCGCCGATGTAGCCCGAGCCGATGGCCTCGATCAGACCCAGCAAGATACCGCCGATGACCGCGCCGGCCAGGTTGCCGATGCCGCCGAACACCGCCGCCGTGAAGGCCTTGAGCCCCGGCAGAAAGCCCATGGTGTGCTGCACGGTGCCGTAGTTGGACGCATACATGATGCCGGCGATGGTGGCCAGCACGGCGCCGATGATGAAGGTGGCAGAAATCACCATGTCGGGTTTCACGCCCATCAGGCCGGCCACGCGCGGGTTCTCGGCCGTGGCACGCATGGCGCGGCCCAGCTTGGTGTAGTTCACCAGGTACATCAATGCCGCCAGCGACACTGCCGTCACGCCCAGAATCAGGATTTGCGTGGTGGTGATGACGGCGCCGCCGATCTCGAACGGCGCAGCCGGCAGCAGCGTGGGATAGGACTTGTAGTTGGGCTTCCAGATGATCATGGCCAGCGTCTGCAGCAGGATCGACATGCCGAGAGCGGTGATCAGCGGTGCCAGGCGCGGGCTGTTGCGCAACGGCCGGTAGGCCACTTTTTCAATGGTGAAGTTGAGTGCGGCCGCCACCACGCAGGCAATGAGCGTGGCCAGCAGCAGCACCAGCCAGCCCGGTGCCCAGGGCATGGCTTCCTGCATCAGGCCGATGCAGCTCCAGCTGGTCAGTGCCCCGACCATGAGCACCTCGCCGTGCGCAAAATTGATGAGCTGGATGATGCCGTACACCATGGTGTAACCCAGAGCGATCAAGGCATACATGCTGCCAAGAACCAGACCGTTGATGATCTGCTGCAGCAAGATGTCCATAAGAATTTCCTTCGTTGGGGACAAACGCGCATTGCTGCAGACCGTGCAGACCGGCCTGGTGGGCTCGGCTGGGGTGCAACCAGGGCCTGCGATTCAGGGCCTGGAGGCGTTTGGTGGAGGAAATTGTAGTCAGTTACAAACCGGTGACCGGGGCCATTTTGGCGGGGTTTTCCCTTGCAAAAAGGGGGGTGAAAACCAGTATTTTCAAGGGCCAAAAACCACTGCAAAGGCATGCCGAACGCACGCAGCAACGGGTCCGCAAATGGCCTTGCAGACGTCTGCAGAAGATTGCACAGGGCCGGTTGACGGCCCTGTGCAGGCCTTCAGGCGCGCACGTACCAGCGCCTTGCCGCCCTCAATTGGCCGTCACCACATCGACGGCGTTTTTGTACACGTCCACGCGCTTGTCGTACAGGGGAATGGTGGTGCCGTTGACCCGGTTGCTGACCAGCTTGGCCAGGTCCACATCGGCAATCACGATCTGCTCCATGTTGGGCACGCCCTCGGCGGCAATGCCGTCGCGTGCAAAGGGAAAATCCGACGGCGTGATGATGGCGGCCTGGCCAAAATGCAGGCCCAGCCCTTCCACCGCCAGGTTGCCCACGGTGCCGGTCACTGCCACATACACCTGGTTTTCAATGGCCCGCGCATGGCAGCAGTAGCGCACCCGCCAGAAGCCCTGCCGGTCGTCGGTGCAGGACGGCACGAAGATGATGTCCGCGCCCTGCTCGCACACCATGCGCGAGAGCTCGGGAAACTCGATGTCATAGCAGATCAGGATGGCAATGCGGCCGTGCGAGGTGTCGAACACATGCAGGTGGTGGCCCGGATCGCCCTTCCACTTTTCCTTTTCCCAGCGGGTCAGGTGGATCTTGTCCTGCGTGAACACCTTGCCTTCGGGCGAGAACAGGTAGGCCGTGTTCATCAGCCTGCCGTCCGTGATGGTCGGGTGGCTGCCGCCGATGATGTACACGCCCCACTGGGCCGAGAGTTCCCGGAACAGCGCCACATAGCGCTCGGTGTAGCCGTCCATGGCGCGCACGGCCTTGCGCAGGTCGCTGGTGTCCATGAAGGACAGCAGCTGGGTGGTGAAAATCTCGGGAAACATGACGAACTGGGGTTTGTAGTCTCCCGCCGCCTTCATCACGAAACGCACCTGGTTTTCAAATTCATCCCAGTTGCTGATGGAGCGCATCAGGTACTGCACGGCGGCAATGCGCACGATGCCCTGGCTGGGCTGAAACGAAGGCTGCAGGGGGTTGTTGTTCTGGGTCATGGCTGGGTTTCCGTAGTGGCTGCGGCTTCTATTTGCAGTGCCGTCGGGCAGGTGGCGTCGTAATCGAGATTGACCCAGGCGATCAGGGACGCCTGGCCGCAGGAGTCGGCATCTTCGGGCAGGTAGTTGTGCATGATGCCGCAGTAGCGAAACCCTTCGCGCAGCTGAAAGGTCAGCACCGGGTCCTTGATATCGCCCCACAGCACCTTCTTGGCATACAGCTCCACCGACATCTGGTGCGCAACCGCGCTGTAGCCCGGCAACCTGCCACAGGCAATGATGCGGCGCAGGTTCAGCCTGCGGCACACCTCGCGGCGGCCTTCGTACAGGGCATGGCCCACGCGCTGGCCGCGCAGGCCCGGGTCCACAAAGACTTCGGCGCCGTACAGCGTGAAGCCGTCGGTGTTGTGGGTGCTGAAGGTGCCGGCTGCCGTGATCTCGCTCCAGGTGTGTTCATCGGCCCATTCGTCCCACAGGATGACCATGGAACTGGCGCAGCCCACGATGGCGCCGTCCAGCTCTGCCACCAGCTGCCCTTCGGCAAAGATGGCCAGCTGGTGCGCCAGCTGGTCCCGGCGCCAGGGTGCAATCGTCGGGTACACGCGTTTTTGCAGGTGCAGCAGGGCATCCACATCCCCGGGCCTGGTCGCTCTGACAGTCACTTTTTTCATGGACCATTATCGCCAGGGTGCAGTTTGCACGCCGCCCATCCAATCCGGACGCAGGGCCGCTGTGCAGGCAAACGGTGGTGGCGGGGCCGGGAAAAAGGGAGTGAGGCGGGGTACCCAGTCGGTCCACGGCACCGATGGACCGCCCTGCTGTATCCGCCGTGCCTGCCAAGGTCTGGCGTTTTGCGCACATACCAGAAAAGCCGAGGCAGCGCCATGCAGCCGTGCCGAAGCAGCAAATCCTTTTTTGCTATCAAAACATGAGCTGCTGGCGCATGCTGTGTCTGCGCTGGAGGCACTTTTCATCAGA
Source organism: Giesbergeria sp. (assembly GCA_017998735.1). Taxonomy (GTDB): domain Bacteria; phylum Pseudomonadota; class Gammaproteobacteria; order Burkholderiales; family Burkholderiaceae_C; genus Simplicispira. Next base: position 4,890 of record JAGOCN010000037.1, on the reverse strand, counting down.
ACTCTTGCCTTGTCAACACTGTGCCTCGCAGAGAAAAGGCCGCCGGCAGTGTCTGGCATGGGGTGCATCCCACCCGCCCGGACTGGCAAAAATCGCCCTGCCTACCGGTCGTCCGGAGCGCGGCTTTTCGCTTCGGCGTCCAGCTGCCTCAGGTGGGCCAGTTTCTCCGCGATTCTGGCTTCCAGTCCCCGGGGCACCGGCTGGTACCAACCGGGCGCCTGCATGCCCTCGGGCAGGTAGCTTTCGCCGGCCGCATAGGCATGGGGCTCGTCGTGGGCATAGCGGTAGGCATGGCCGTGGCCCAGCTCTTTCATCAGTTGGGTGGGCGCGTTGCGCAGGTGCACCGGAACCTCGCGGCTGCGGTCCTGCTTCACAAAGGCCCGTGCCTGGTTGTAGGCGGTGTAGCCGGCATTGCTCTTGGCCGCCACGGCCAGATAGATCACGGCCTGCGCCAGGGCCAGTTCGCCCTCGGGGCTGCCCAGGCGATCAAAGGTCGATGCAGCGTCGTTGGCCATCTGCATCGCTCTGGGGTCGGCCAGCCCGATGTCTTCCCAGGCCATGCGCACGATGCGCCGCGACAAATAGCGGGCATCGGCCCCGCCGTCCAGCATGCGGGTGAGCCAGTACAGGGCAGCATCGGGGTCGGAGCCGCGCACGGACTTGTGCAATGCCGATATCTGGTCAAAGAAGTTGTCGCCCCCCTTGTCAAAGCGCCGTGCATTCAGGCTCAGCGCATTCTGGACAAACGCACCGTCGATGGCCGTGACCCCGGCCGCGCCGGCAGCGGTGCTGCACTGCTCCAGCAAATTGAGAAGCCTTCGGGCATCGCCATCGGCATGGCCCACCAGCGTGTCGACCGCCAGCGTGTCAAAAGTCAAATGCGGCAACGCTTCCTGCTGCGCCCTGGCCAGCAGCTGCTGCAACTCCGTGTCGCTCAGCGATTGCAGTACATAAACCTGCGAGCGCGACAGCAGGGCCGAGTTGACTTCAAAAGACGGGTTTTCGGTGGTGGCGCCGATGAAGGTCACCAGACCGGACTCTGCATAGGGCAACAGCGCGTCCTGCTGCGCCTTGTTGAAGCGGTGGATTTCGTCAACGAACAGGATCGTGTGCCGACCCCGGGACAGGTTCTGCTGGGCCTGCTCCATTGCTGCGCGGATGTCCTTGACCCCGGAAAACACCGCGGACAGGGCAATGAATTCGCAGTCAAAGGCCTGGGCGGTCAGCCGGGCCAGCGTGGTCTTGCCCACACCGGGCGGACCCCACAAAACCATGGAATGCGGTTTGCCCGACTGAAAAGCCAGCTGCAGCGGCCTGCCCGGCCCCAGCAGATGGGACTGCCCGATCACCTCTTGCAGCACCCGGGGCCGGAGCAGTTCGGCCAGGGGCTGCGCAGGCGTGGCTTCAAACAGATCGGCCATGCTGCCCCCGCTTGGCCGGCCTGAAAGCGCGGGCTTGGCATTTCTTGCAGATTGCAGCCCTCTTCAGGGCGTCGATTCGGTTTTTTGTTTTACAAGGCATTGCGCAACTTTGCCATGCCCCTGCACAACTTTACCGGGCCAGCCCGCAAATGCCTGGCATTTGGCTGGCCCACAGCAATTGCCACGGCCAGTGCGCAGGCTATTGCGCCACCACGTCGGCCCCGGCCGGCGGCTTGAACTGGAAGGCATTGGCCGGCAGCGCCGGGTTGGCCTGCAGGCCGGTGAAGCGGATCAGCGAGCGCTGGCCAAAGCTGTCCAGAATGTCGAGCGCCGCCAGCTGGTTGCTGTCAAAGCCGACGCGCACGCTTTGCAGCTGGCCGTCTTTGGCCTTGGGGGTGGCCAGCACCCATTCCAGCCCGTCCTGCGCCGGGGCGGATTCCAGCGTGAAGTCGGCGCGCAGCGCCTTCAGGTCGGGCGCCGAGGCCAGCAGCGCTGCCGGCGTGGTGCCCAGCGCCTGCGCCTGGGCGCGCTGCGTGACCTGGTTCAGGTCCAGGTCGTGCAGCCACAGCGTCTTGCCATCGGCCACGATGGTCTGCTCGAAGGGTTTGAGGTAGACAAACTTGAATTTGCCAGGGCGCTGGAACGCAAAGGTGCCGCTGGAGGTTTTCTTGCGCTCGGCCTTGCCTTCCTTGGCGGGCGACGTCACCACCTGCGTGAAGTCGGCGCGGCCGGACTGGGTGCGTGCCATGAAGGCTTCCAGGCTCTGCAGGCCGCCAGCGTATGCCAGCTGTGCGCCAGCAGCTATGAAAAATGTAGCAAAAAATTTGAAATTCATGGTTTTCTTGGAATAGTGAAGAGAGGCGGCGCCAGAGATGCGCAGCCACCGGGGCTGCAGAATTCATGGCACCGTTCAGGGCTATTCGCCGCGCGCAGGCACCAGCACTTCGCGCTGGCCGCTGCTGGTGAGCGAACTGACCAGCCCGGCGTTCTCCATATCTTCCAGCAGGCGCGCCGAGCGGTTGTAACCAATCTTGAGCTTGCGCTGCACATACGAGATGCTGGCCTTGCGGTCTTTCAGCACCACTTCCACCGCCTGGTCGTACAGCGGGTCTTTCTCGCCGCCTTCGCCACTGCCGCCCTCGCCCGGCAGGTCGCCGTCGCCATCGACCGTGCCGCCTTCGAGCACGCCGTCGATGTAGTCGGGCTCGCCCTGGGCCTTGAGGTACTTGACCACGCGGTGCACTTCCTCGTCCGAGACAAACGCGCCGTGCACGCGCACCGGCAGGCCGGTGCCGCTGGCCATGTAAAGCATGTCGCCCATGCCCAGCAGCGCCTCGGCGCCCATCTGATCCAGGATGGTGCGGCTGTCGATCTTCGAGCCGACAGAGAACGCAATGCGGGTCGGAATGTTGGCCTTGATCAGGCCGGTGATCACGTCCACGCTGGGCCGCTGGGTGGCCAGAATCAGGTGGATGCCGGCCGCCCGCGCCTTTTGCGCCAGGCGGGCAATCAGTTCCTCGATCTTCTTGCCCACCACCATCATCAGGTCAGCCAGCTCGTCGATGACGACGACGATGTGCGGCAGGCGGTCCAGCGGTTCGGGCGCTTCGGGGTTGAGGCTGAGCGGGTTGTCGATGAACTCCTCGCGTGCCCGGGCTTCGTCAATTTTCGTGTTGTAGCCGGCCAGGTTGCGCACGCCCAGCTTGCTCATCAGCTTGTAGCGCCGCTCCATCTCGCCCACGCACCAGTTCAGGCCGTGCGCGGCCTGCTTCATGTCGGTGACCACGGGCGCCAGCAGGTGCGGAATGCCTTCGTAGACCGACATTTCCAGCATCTTCGGGTCGATCATCAACAGGCGCACATCGCGTGCCTCGGCCTTGTAAAGCAGGCTCAAAATCATGGCATTGATGCCCACCGACTTGCCCGAGCCCGTGGTGCCGGCCACCAGCACATGCGGCATCTTGGCCAGGTCGGCCACCACCGGCCTGCCTTCAATGTCCTTGCCCAGGCCCATGGTCAGCAGGCTCTTGCCATCGTTGTAGACCTGCGAGCCCAGCACCTCGGACAGGCGGATGGTCTGGCGCTTGGCGTTGGGCAGTTCCAGCGCCATGAAGTTCTTGCCCGGAATGGTTTCCACCACGCGGATCGACACCAGGCTGAGCGAGCGCGCCAGGTCCTTGGCCAGGCCGACAATCTGCGAGCCCTTGACGCCGGTGGCCGGCTCGATCTCGTAGCGCGTCACCACCGGCCCCGGCGTGGAGGCCACCACGCGCACCTGCACGCCAAAGTCCTTGAGCTTTTTCTCGATCATGCGGCTGGTCATCTCCAGCGTCTCGGGCGCCACGCTTTCGCGCTGCAACGGTGCGCTGTCCAGCAGGCTGACCTGCGGCAGGGTGCTGGCGGCGCCTGGGCCGGCGGCAGCGGACACCGCTGCAGACACAGCACCCGTCGCGGCAGGTTTCTGGCGCTCCTTGCCTGCCACGGGCGCAGCACTGCCGGACGTTGCTGCCGCAGCCGCCGCAGCCGCCACAGCCGCTGTTGTTGTTGCACTTGCTGAGGTTGCCGAAGCAGGTGCGGTTGCTGCCGTCCGTGCAGGCATTTCAGGGGCAAAGGCAGGCTCGGTGCGCAGCGCCTGGCCCGCTGGCACAGACGGGGTTGCAGCTGCAGGCCCAGGCGCCGAAAAAGGGGTGTCCAGCACCGGCTCCGCAAGGGCATCGGCCGGTTCGGTGCGTTCTTTCAGCAGGCCCTTTTCGCGCTGCAGCGCGGCGCGCCGGCCCTCGGCCTGGTCCTGCGCCATTTCACGGCGGGCACGGCGCGACTGCAGCAGCGTGTCGATGCGTGCGCCCAGGCGCTCGGCCACATGGCCCCAGGAAAAGCGGAACACCAGCGCCGCCCCGGCCACCACCAGCACGATGCCCACCAGCCCCGAACCGGTAAAACCCAGCCACTGCATGCCCAGCGGCCCCAGCACATAGCCCAGCACGCCGCCCGCGTGGCCCGGCAGCAGGCCCTCGAAACGGTACATGCGCGTCCACTCCAGCGCGGCGCTGGCCGCCAGCAGCAGCGCCAGGCCGCTCCAGAACAGGGCACGGCGCTTGAGCGGGCCGGTCACACCGGCAGGCTCGTCCCAGGCATCGCCCCGCATCCAGCGCGCCAGCGTGCCCAGCCAGGCGCACACGCCGGCGGCCACGCACCACCAGGCCGAAAAGCCGAAGGCGAAATAACTGACATCGGCCAGCCACGCGCCCAGGCGCCCGCCCCGGTTGGCCATCAAGCGGCCCTCGGCAGGGCCCGAAGTGGACCAGGCGGCATCCTGCGGTGAATAGGTGGCCAGTGCCAGCAGCCAGGAAACCAGCACCAGCAGGCAGGCCATCAGCACCAGCTCCTGGGCAAAACGGGCGGCCGCGGAGCGGGGGGCGGACTGGCCGCCGGTGGAAACATTCAGCGTGTTCAGGGAATAGGTCATAAG
>JAGOCN010000398.1 GCA_017998735.1 Giesbergeria sp. | reverse complement strand
CCACGGGCTGGTGCCGCTGGGGCAGGCCGGGCGCGGCGCTGTGGAGCAGGTGCACGCCATGGTCGATGCCGTGCCGCTGCCCTGAATGCACGGCACCTGCACCCTGCCCCTGTCGCCACACCTTGTCCATGCCGCCGCCCGTCCACTCCGCTTCCGTTGCTTCTGTGACCCCTGCCGCCCGTCCGCCGGGCAGAAGCTCCAGCAACACGGCCACACCGCGCCGCACCTTTCATCCCCTGGCCGCTCTGCGCCAGCGCCTGCTGCACTGGTGGCAGGCGCGCCTGCCGCTCTCCGACACGCTGCTGCTGACGCAGCGCAATGTCTACATCCTGCCCACCGGGCCGGGCTGGATGCTGGCGCTGACACTGGCCGTGCTGCTGCTGGCGTCGATCAACTTCCAGCTCAACCTGGGCTACCTGCTGACCTTTCTGCTGGCCGGCTGCGCCGTGGCCGGCATGCATGTCTGCCATGCCACGCTGCGCGGCCTGCAGCTCAACCTGCAGCCGCCGCAGCCGCAGTTTCTGGGCCACAGCGCCACGCTGGAAGTGCAGCTGGCCAGCACCCGCAAAAGCCCGCGCCACGCGGTGGAACTGGCGGTGCAGGGCAGCGGCCAGTGGGCCGTGACCGACGTGCCGGCCGAGGGCGGCGCGCGCCTGCAGGTGGCGTTTGCGCCCACGCAGCGCGGCCTGCAGCGCGTGCCGGTGCTGAGTGCGCAAACCTACTTTCCGCTGGGCACCTTTCGCGTCTGGACGGTGTGGCGGCCGGCGGCGCAGGTGCTGGTCTGGCCGGCGCCCGAAGTGCCGCCGCCGCCGCTGCCCGGCGCGCAGCCTGCCCCCGGCGAGCGCGGCGGCGCGCCCAGCCTGGAGGCCGGCGAATACGACGGCGTGCGCCCCTACCGGCGCGGCGACCCGCTGCAGCGCGTGGTCTGGAAAAAAGCCGCGCAGGCGCTGGCCGCCGGCAGCGACGCGCTGGTCAGCCGCGACACCCAGCCCGCCAGCGCCCGCCAGTCCCTGTGGCTGGCGCACGACCACACCGGTCTGCAGGACCCCGAAGCACGCCTGTCGCGCCTGACCGCCTGGGTGCTGCTGGCCGACCGCCTGGGACTGGAATACGGCCTGCGCCTGCCCGCTGCCACCGTTGCGCCCGGCAGCGGCAGTGCGCAGCGGCTGCGCTGCCTGGAGGCACTGGCGCTGTGCTGAACCCCTGCCTGCAGCGGCCGCCCTGCAGCGCCGCTTTCTGCCACCGCAGCACGGCATGCCGACCCGGCTGCCAACCCGGCCAGCGCACCCGGCGGGCCGAACGGCGCCTGCGTTGCTTTTCTCTCGCGCCCTCGCGTTCGCTCAGACACTGCGCCAGCCCCATGCCACCACCCCACACCCGCATTTTTTGTGCCAAATCGACCTCCAGCGCAGGCGCAGGCTGCGCCAGCAGCTCACTATTCGATAGCAAAAAATGCGATGGGCATTGGCACTTCTGTCGTCCGCAGGCCGAAGCGCGCACACGCCTGGCCTGCCTGCCGGCCTTCCAGACCGCCACCGGAGCCGTGCCATGACCCTGCAGACCCGCCTGTCCGCCCTGCCACGCGATGCCCGCGATACGCTGTTCCTGCTGGCGGTGATTGCCTGGGTGGTGGCGCCGCAGGTGGCGCACCTGCCGCTGTGGACCAGCGCCGCCGTGGCCGCCCTGCTGCTGTGGCGCGGCGTGCTGGCCTGGCGCGGCAGCGCGCTGCCGGGGCGCTGGACGGTGGTGGCCTTGCTGGTGCTGGCGGTGGCCACCACGCTGGCCACGCAGCGCACACTGGTCGGGCGCGACGCCGGTGTGGTGCTGGTGGTGCTGCTGCTGGCGCTCAAGACGCTGGAGGCACGCGCCCGGCGCGACGCGCTGGTGATCTTCTTTCTCGGTTTCTTCACGGTGCTGAGCAACTTCTTCTTCTCGCAGTCGCTGGCCACGGCAGCGGCCATGCTGGTGGCGCTCCTGGGGCTGCTGACCGCGCTGGTCAACGCCCACCTGCCGGTGGGCCGCCCGCCGCTGGCGCAGTCGCTTCGCGCCGCCGGCAGCATGGTGCTGTGGGGCGCGCCGGTGATGCTGGCGCTGTTTGTGCTGTTTCCGCGCATGGCGCCGCTGTGGGGCATGCCGGGCGACACGCTTGTCGGGCGCACCGGGCTGTCGGACCACATGCAGGTGGGCCGCATGGCCGAGCTGGCGCTGGACGACAGCGTGGCGCTGCGCGTGCGCTTTGACACGCCGGGCGGCCAAGCACCGCCGCAGCCGCAGCTGTACTTTCGCGGGCCGGTGCTGTCGCGCTTTGATGGCCGCGAATGGCGCGCACCCACACTGGCCGACCGCCTGCCCGCGCACCTGCAGGTCGAGGGCGCGCCGCTCAGCTACACGGTCACGCTGGAGCCGCACCAGAAACCCTGGCTGCTGCTGCTGGACGCCGTGCCCGAGCGGCCCGCGCTGGGCGCCGGGCGCGGCACCGCCTTCATGACCCCCGAGCTGGAATGGCTGGTGTCGCGCCCGGTGACCGACACGCTGCGCTACAGCGCCACCAGCTACCCGCAGTTCCGCCACGGCCCGGCAAAGCAAAGCATCCGCCTGCGCGAACTGGTGGACCTGCCGGCGGGTTTCAACCCGCGCACCCTGGCGCTGGCGCAGGAGCTGCACCGCCGCCCGGCCGTGCTGCGCGGCGGCGCGCCGGCGCTGGTCGAGGCCGCCCTTGATCTGCTCAAAACCGGCGGCTACACCTACACGCTGGAGCCCGGCGTGTATGGCACGCACACCGCCGACGAATTCTGGTTTGACCGCAAGACCGGTTTTTGCGAACACATTGCCTCGGCCTTTGTGGTGCTGATGCGGGCGGGCGACGTGCCGGCGCGCATCGTCACCGGCTACCAGGGCGGCGAGCGCAACCCGGTGGACGGCGACTGGACCGTGCGCCAGAGCGATGCCCACGCCTGGGCCGAGGTCTGGCTGGAGGGCCGGGGCTGGGTGCGCAT
>JAGOCN010000397.1 GCA_017998735.1 Giesbergeria sp. | reverse complement strand
GCCACCAGCGCCACGCAGCCCAGGTGCACCAGCCAGCCCGCGCCAAAGCCGCCGCTGGCGCCGTGCAGGCTGGCCACCACCCACGGGGCCAGGGCGGCCAGCAAAAAGCCGCCGCCCTGCATCAGCGCGCTCAACGCGCCGGCCTGCGCCGGGTCGGGCAGGTGGTCCAGCACCACCACCATGGTCAGCGCAAACGAGCCGCCCAGGCCCATGCCCAGCAGCACCGCCCAGGTGCGCGGCGCCAGGTCGGGCCACAGCACCAGCGCGGCAAAGCCGGTGGCCTGCAGCACCAGCGTGAGCCACAACCAGGGACGGCGGTCGCGCTGGCGGGCGGCCAGCAGCGGCAGCAACAGCGCCATGGCGGCCTGCGCCACCGACAGCAGCGCCACCAGACCACCGCTGGCGGCCGGGCTCCAGCCGTGCGACTGGTAGAACGGCGCCAGCCACGCCACCACCGAGGCATAACCGCCATTGACCAGGCCAAAGCAGAGCATCAACAGCCAGGTGCGCGGGCGGCGCAGCATCCAGCGCGTGGGGCTGGGGCCGCTGGGGTGCGCAGAAAAAAGGGAAGTGCGCGGCAGTGCGCGCCAGGCCAGCAGCAGCGCGGCCAGCACCGGCAGCGCCCACCAGGCCAGCGCGCCGCGCCAGTGGCCGCCCTGCGCGGCCAGCGGCGTGAGCTGCGCGCCCAGGGCGCCGCCGCCCATCAGCGCGGCCGAATACAGCCCCATCACCGGCGCCACATGGCCCGGAAACTGGCGCTTGATGACACCCGGAAACACCGCCTGCACAAAGGCCACGCCCAGCCCGCACAGGCCGGCAGTGGCAATCAGCGCCATGCCGCCCGGTGCCCAGGCGCGCAGCGCCGAACCCAGCGCCAGCACGGCGAGTGCGCCCAGCAGCACGCGGCGCGCGCCCAGGCGCTGCTGCAGCGCCGGGCCGCACCAGGCGCCCAGGCCCATCAGCAGCATGGGCAGCAAGGTCAGCCACGCCATGGCGCGCAAATCGAGCCCGGTGGCGGCCGCAATGTCGCTGGTCAGCGGGCCGACAGCGGTCAGAAAAGGGCGCAGGTTCAGCGCCGTCAGCACCACCACGGCCAGCCACAGGCGCTGGCGTGCGGGGGTCTGGGCCACCCCGGAAAAGGGTGCGTTGGTGGGGGGTTGTGCGCTTTCCGGGGTGGCAGATTCCATCGCTTGCTCGCTTGCTCGCTCGTTCAGCTTGCGGCTGCGTCACCGTACATCTGCGCCGCCGTCACTTCGGTATCGATGCGGACCATGGGCAGCGGTGTGGGCTCCAACGCCAGGCCCAGGGCGGCGTAGGCGGCGTCGCTGGACATGTCGTAGGGCGCAGCATCCTGGTTGTCAAAGGCGTAATAGACCTTTTCAATGCCGCTGTTCACCATGGCGGCCAGGCACATCGGGCAGGGGTAGCCGCTGGCATACACCACGCAGCCGTCCAGGCGCGGCTGCTTCAGCACCGCGCTGGCAGCGCGCACCGCCTGCATTTCTGCATGGCTGGTGGGGTCGCAGGTTTGCACGATCTCGTTCACCCCGGTGGCAATGCGCTTGCCGTCCCTGGTCAGCACGGCGCCAAAGGGCTGCGCGCCCTTGGCACGGTTGTCCTGGGCCAGTTGCACGGCTTCGCGCATGAAGGAAACATGGTCAGTCATGGGGGGGCACTCCTGTTGAGAAAAAAAGGAAACCAAAGAAAAACCCGGTCGGCAAACAGACCGGAACGACAGCGAAAACGAAAAACGAAACCCTGAAAATGCACGGCAGGCTGCAGGGCAATGGCCGCACTGCAGGCAGCGCGCAGGCCATGCCTGCACTGCTTCAGCGTTCAGCGCCCGCCGGCTGCGCGCAGCAGCGCGGCCATGGCCTGCTGGCCGCGCCGCTCGGCATGGGCCAGCGGGGTCACGCCGTCGCGGTCGGGCAGGTTCACATCGGCGCCAGCGGCAAGCAGCTGGCGCGCAATGCCCTGGTGCGCCGCGCCGCCGTCCGACAGGATGGTGGCTTCGAGCAGCGCCGTCCAGCCCAGGCGGTTGACATGGTTCACGTCCACGCCGGCGGCAATCAGCATGCGCACCGCTTCGGTGTGGCCGCGCTCGGCGGCCGGAATCAGCGCGGTGCCGCCAAAGCGGTTGGTGCTGCGCAGGTCGGCGCCATGCGCCAGCGCCAGGCGCAGGATGGGCAGGTTGCCTTCGGCGCCGGCCAGCAGAAACGGGCTGTCGCGCTGGTCGTCCTGCGCGTTCACATTGGCGCCGGCGCCCACCAGTTTTTCTGCCAGGCCGGCATGGCCCAGCACGGTGGCCAGCAGCAGCGCGGTGCGGCCCTGGGCATCGCGCACCTCCAGCAGGCGCAGGCCTTCGGGCGTGGACAGCAGCGCCTGCAGGTCACCCAGGTTTTGCTGCTCGACAGCGGCGTGCAGGGCGGTGTGGCCTTGTTGCTGCTGCTGCTGCTGTTGCTGGGCGCTGGCCGGTGCGGCGCACAGCACGGCAGCAGCGGCCACAGAGGTGGCAGCACAGGCAATGGAAAAGGAAGGGCGCATGGACGGGAGAAAAAGAAAAAACAGGAAAAAAGCAGCCGCAAAAGGCTGGCTGCCTTGTCGGGCTGCGACAGGGTAGCAAAGCGGCAATGCCGCAGGCGCACGTGCCGGCATGTGGGCTGCAAACCGGACCGGACCGCATTGAAAGGGAAAGGCCGGCAGCCGCAAGGCTGGGCGCTGTCTGCCAATCCGGTTTTGACAGGCATCCGCTTGTGCAGCACAGCAGCGCAGCAATTCAGCAGCCCAGGGCCGACGCGGCCTTGTCCGGCAGTCACCGTGCTGCGGGCGTGCTAGTTTGGACTGCAACCGTTTTTGCTTGTCGGAAGGAGAAAACCCCCATGCCTTTGCCAGCCCCCCAGCCCATTCCCCCGGTCCAGCCACCACCGGACATGCCCCCCGTGGGCAGCCCGCCCACGCCCCCGCTACCAGAACCCACCTGGGTGCCCGAACCGCCCGTGAC
>JAGOCN010000395.1 GCA_017998735.1 Giesbergeria sp. | reverse complement strand
TGTCAGCACTGGTGGGCAACCTGCTGGGCCTGCAGATTCCCGACTGGGCAGCGCCGCCCTTGCAGCGCATCGGCGCCGCATCGCTGGCGCTGGGCCTGATGGCGGCCGGCGCCGGAATGCAGATTGGCCTGCTGCGCAGCGGCAAGCGGCTGACGCTGGCGGTGCTGTCGATCCGCCATGCGCTGCTGCCGCTGCTGGCCTGGGCGCTGTCGCGGCTGCTGGGGCTGGACGCAACGCAGAGCACGGTACTGCTGGCGTTTTCCGCCCTGCCCACCGCCTCGTCGTGCTATGTGCTGGCGGCGCGCATGGGCTACAACGGACCGTATGTGGCGGGGCTGGTCACGCTGTCCACCGTGCTGGGCCTGGCCAGCCTGCCGCTGGCGCTGGGCCTGCTGCGCTGACATCCTGGTGCAGCGCCTGCGCTGTCGGCGATGCCACCCCCGGCCACGGCAGGGCCAGCACGGCTTCGGGTTGGCCAAACGGCAGGCACAGGGCTGGAGCCTTTGCACTTGCACACCGGCATTTTGAGCAAAAAATGCCTCCAGCGCAGGCGCAGCTTGCGTCAGCAGCTCATTTTTCAATAGCAGAATGCTTTTCTTTCTGCAAAAATGCTGCAGGCCGGCCAAGGCAGAAATGCTTTAGCGCGCACGCACCTGCGGCGCAAGGGTGCCGACAGCCTGGCGCGCTACCATCACGCGCCTGGTGCCACACCCGCAGGCCTGCCCTGCAGCGGGGCCTGGTGGCGGCCATTTGAAGCGCGGCGCGCGGCAGGCCTGTGCACAGACCCCTGCCCCAGTTCCCGCTTCCCCGGCCAGGCAGTGCCCCGTACGGGCCACCCGGCCTGCCATTGCCCCTGCCCCTGCCATTGCCTTCCTCTCTTTCTGCCTGCTGCCATGCACCGACGCCTGTTTCTGACCTCTACTTCCGCCCTGTGTACCTCTGCGCTGCTGCAAGCGTGCGGCGGCGGGGATGGCGGTGACGAACCCTTGCCCACGCCTGCCGACCCGCCCGGGTGCGCGCCGGCCATGCCGGGCGCACCCGGGCGCGCCAGCGGCCTGCAGGCCGTGCCGGCCCTGGCGGCAGGCGGCACCGTGGCGGTGCTGGCGCCCGCATCGCCCGCGGCCGGGCGCGCGCAGGAAGTGGCCAGCTGGCTGGGCTCGCGCGGCTTTGTGCCCCGGCTGTACCCCAGCGCCTATGCCGGCACCGGCGACAGCGCCCAGGACGACTACCTGTCCGCCAGCGACGCCCAGCGGGTGCAGGAACTGCACGCCGCCTTTTCCGACCCCTCGGTGCACGCCATCATTTGCCTGCGCGGGGGCTACGGCAGCGCGCGGCTGCTGTCGCAGATCGACTTTCAGCTGCTGCGCAGCCACCCCAAGCCGTTTGTGGGCTACAGCGACATCACGGCGCTGCACCTGGCGCTGGCGCGCCACGCCGGCTTTGTCAGCTTCCACGGCCCGATGCTCACCTCCGACCTGCTGCGCAACCGCCAGCCGCCCACCGAGCAGGCCCTGTTTGACCAGCTGCAGGGCCGACAGCCTGCGGGCAGCTGGCTGCCGCATCCGCTGCAGTTTCCGCTGCACAGCCTGCGCTGCGGCGCAGCGCAGGGCCGGCTGATGGGGGGCAACCTGACGCTCATCGGCTCCACCCTGGGAACGCCCTGGGAAATCGACACGCTAGGCGCCATCCTGTTCATCGAGGACGTGGGCGAGCCGCCCTACAAGATCGACCGGCTGCTCACGCAGCTGCGCCTGGCGGGCAAGCTGCAGGGCCTGCGCGGCGTGCTGATCGGCGACTTTTCCGACGTGTCTGCAGCCGGCAGCAGCCAGGAGCAGCAGGACCGGGACGCAGCGCGCCTGGAGCGGCTGTGGCAGGAATTTTTTGTACCGCTGGGCGTGCCGGTCATGGCCGGCTGGCGCAGCGGCCATGTGGACCCCAACCTCACGCTGCCCATCGGCGCACTGGTGACGCTGGACGCCAACCGCCAGGGCGTGCGCATCGACCAGCAGCTGGTGCTGCTGTAGAGGGCCTGAAACGGCGGACTGACAACCGCTTTGGTTTTTTCCAGGATGCGCCAGAACGCACCGGAATGCTATTGATTCAATAGCTGCTGGCGCACATCCCTGCTGGGCTGGAGGCCGTTTTTGTCCAAAGCCCAGGCCACATGCTCGCGCACCAATACGCTGTCGCTGTCTGCCCGCGTCTGCAGCGCGGCGCGCAGCGCGGCGCACCGCTCGGGCTCAGTGCTGGCGCGCAGCGCATTGCCCAGTGCCACGGCCACGTTGCGCAGCCAGCGCTCGTGGCCGATGCGGCGAATAGGGCCACCCTCGGTCAGGCGCAGAAAGGTGGCTTCGTCCCAGGCAAACAGCTGCACCAGCTGCTGGCCCGACAGGCCGGCGCGGGCGTCAAAGTCGGGCAGGCTGCTGGTCTGCGCGTACTTGTTCCAGGGGCAGATCAGCTGGCAATCGTCGCAGCCGTAGACGCGGTTGCCGATCAGCGGACGCAGCTCCAGTGGAATCGGCCCGGCGTGTTCAATGGTCAGGTAAGAGATGCAACGGCGCGCATCGAGCCGGTGTGGCGCCACGATGGCCTGCGTAGGGCACACGTCGATGCACGCCTGGCAGCTGCCGCAGTGCGCGCTGACCGGCGCGTTGGGGTCGAGTGCCAGGTCGATGTAGATCTCTCCCAGAAAAAACATGGACCCCGCGTCGCGGTTCAGCACCAGCGTGTGCTTGCCGCGCCAGCCCTGGCCGCTGCGCGCGGCCAGTTCCGCTTCCAGCACCGGCGCCGAGTCGGTGAACACCCGGTGGCCCAGAGGGCCGACGGCTTCGGCAATGCGGTCGCAGAGCTTTTGCAGGCGCGCGCGCAGCACCTTGTGGTAGTCGCGTCCCCGTGCATAGACCGACACCGCGCCCTGCAGCGGATCGTGCAGGCGGGCAAACTCGATGGCCTGCCAGCCCGGCGGCGTGCTGCGTGCAAGATAGTCCATGCGCGCCGTGATGATGC
>JAGOCN010000396.1 GCA_017998735.1 Giesbergeria sp. | reverse complement strand
GGGAGGGGGGGGTGGGCGGTGGGGCGGGGGGGGGTGCGGGGGGGGGACGCCCGGGGGGGGGGGGGGGGGGGGGGGGGGGTGCCGGCTCAGGCCAGCGCCTGGCGCATTGCACCGATGACCTGGGCGTAGTCGGGCTGGCCAAAGATGGCGCTGCCGGCCACAAAGGTGTCGGCACCGGCGTCGGCGGCGCGGCGGATGTTGCCTTCCTTGATGCCGCCGTCCACCTCCAGGCGAATGTCCTTGCCGGTGGCGTCGATGCGCTTGCGGATGGCTTCAATCTTGCGCAGGGCCGAGTCGATGAAGCTCTGGCCGCCAAAGCCGGGGTTGACGCTCATCACCAGGATCAGGTCGATGTCGTCGATCACCCAGTCCAGCACATCGAGCGATGCGGCCGGGTTGAACACCAGGCCGGGTTTGGCACCGGCGGCGGCAATGGCCTGGATGCTGCGGTGCACATGCGGCGCGGCGTCGGGGTGAAAGCTGATGTAGTCGGCGCCGGCCTCGGCAAAGGCGGCGGCCAGGGCGTCGACCGGCTGCACCATCAGGTGCACGTCGATCGGCACGGCAGCGCCGGCGGCGGTGCGCGCGTGCGGGCGCAGTGCCTTGCAGACCATGGGGCCAAAGGTCAGGTTGGGAACGTAGTGGTTGTCCATCACGTCGAAGTGGATCCAGTCGGCGCCGGCGCCGATGACGTTGTGCACTTCGTCGCCCAGGCGGGCGAAATCGGCGGACAAAAGCGAGGGGGCGATGCGGTAGGTGCGGGTCATGCGCGCCATTCTCGCAGTTACCATGCAGGCCATGTCCAAGTACCAGTTTGCCGTCGAAGTCGAGCCCCAGTACCTGCCCGAGCAGTCCTCGCCCGAGGCCTCGGTGTTCAGTTTTGCCTACACCATCACCATCACCAACGTGGGCCACTCCACAGGGCAGCTGCTGTCGCGCCACTGGAACATCAGCGATGCCCATGGCCACACCGAAGAGGTCAGCGGCATGGGCGTGGTCGGTCACCAGCCGGTGCTGCGGCCGGGCGAAGCCTTCCAGTATTCCAGCGGCTGCCAGCTGCGCGCCAGCAGCGGCACCATGCACGGCAGCTACTTCTGCATGGGCGACGACGGCACGCCCTTCACCTGCGCCATTCCCCTGTTCATCCTGGAGGCGCTCGAACCCGGCACCCCCGACCAGCCGCTGGACCCCAGGGTGCTCCATTGAGCCGCCATGGCAGCGGCCATGGCACCAGCAGCGATCTGCACAGCCTGCTGGGCCGGCTGAAGGCGCACGCGCCGGTGGCCGAGCGCCATGTCTGGCTGCTGGACCTGCTGGACTGGGTGCGCGGGCCGGGCCAGTCGGTGCCGGCCAGCACCGAGCGCGTGGCGCTGTTTCTGGACGCGGTACAGGCCCGCCCAGACCTGCAGGCGCGCCTGCAGCAGTGGTGGACGGTGCTGAACGACACGGTGGACATCACGCCGCTCTTGGCCGACTTCGGCTTTGCGCCGCGCACCGGGCTGGCCAGCGAACTGGCGGCGCGGCTCAAGCGCAAACTGCTGCCCGGCAGCCCCGACACCATCGACGCGTCCGAACTGTTCATGCTGGCGCTGCCGGGCGGCTTTGACGCCCAGTGGCTCATGGCCCTCACGCCCGAGCTGCTGGCGCGCCTGGTGGCGCTGCTGTCGGACGGCCCGGCGCACAACAGCCGCTGGCAGCGCGACCTGCTGGACGCCATGACCTACTGCGCCGGGCAGATCCTCTCGACCGGCTTTGCGCCCGAGCTGCGCTTGCGCATGGGCAAGGCGGCGCGCCAGGCGCAGCCCTTCCATGCCCTGATCCGCGATGTGGAAAGCCTGCGCGTCGAGGTGCTGCACGGCCTGCGCACGCCCGAGCGGCTGGACCAGAGCGCCCAGCGCCTGCGCGAGCGCCTGGACGCCTGCCGCAGCGCGGCGGCCAGCGTGTATTCGCATTTCGAGGACAACGGCATTTCGGTGGGCGTGGTGTTTCGCCTGCGCCAGCTGCGTGCACGCATTTTGCGCATGCGCGAGCTGCTCGAATGCGTGCTCTCGCCCACGCCCGCCGTGCACGCGGTGCGGCTGCTGGCGCACCTGGTGCAGGTCGGGCAGGAGCGGCGCAGCGTGCGCGTGCTGCTGGCGTCCAACCTGTCGCTGCTGGCCGCCAAGGTGGCCGAGCGCAGCGCCGAAACCGGCGAGCACTACATCACCCGCACCCGCAGCGAGTACCTGGCCATGGTGCGCAATGCCGCCGGCGGCGGCGCGGTGATGGCGTTCACCACGCTGGCCAAGTTCGGCCTGTACGCGCTGGCGCTGTCGGCGTTCTGGGGCGGGCTGCTGGCGGGCATCAACTACGCGCTGAGCTTTGTGCTGATCCAGCTGCTGCACTTCACGGTCGCCACCAAGCAGCCGGCCATGACCGCGCCGGCCCTGGCCGCCAAGCTCAAGGACCTGCAGGGCGAGGGCGGTGTCGAGGCCTTTGTCGACAAGGTCACGCACCTGGTGAGATCGCAGGTGGCGGCGGTGCTGGGCAACGTGCTGGTGGTGTGTCCTGCGGCGCTGGGACTGGCGCTTTTGTGGGAGCGCATGGCGGGCTCGCCGGTGCTGGAGCCCGTGCAGGCGCTGCAGGTGTTTGACAGCCTGCACCTGCTCGGCCCCTCGCTGCTGTTTGCCGCCTTCACCGGCGTGCTGCTGTTTGCCTCCAGCATCATTGCCGGCTGGGCAGAAAACTGGTTTGTGCTGCACCGGCTGGACTCGGCCCTGCAGTACAACCCGCGCATCACGCGGCTGCTGGGCGCGCGCCGGGCCGCGCGCTGGGCCCATTTTTTGCGCGACAACCTCTCGGGCCTGGCGGCCAACATCTCGCTGGGCCTGATGCTGGGTCTGACGCCAGCGTTTGCCTCGTTCTTCGGGTTGGGGCTGGACGTGCGCCACGTCACGCTGGCCGCCGGGCAGCTGGGCATTGCCGCTGCCGGCCTGGGGCAGGACGTGGTGCACCAGAGCGCGCTGT